>CBFCZJ010000214.1:0-6860 GCA_965602445.1 uncultured Desulfobacterales bacterium
AATATGGCGGTTTTTTTCATGAGAAAAGTCTCCTTTCCTGGTATTTGATTCCTGATATGGTCATTTTTCAACAAAATACAACCCGAGGCAGGAAGCTGTGGTTCCTTCTGAAATGCGGGCGCTTCTCCGGCTCATGAAAGATATCGAAAAAAGACTGGAAGGGCGGGACTGCGACAAGATCGTCGAGGCCCTGGCCTTTTACCGGGCCCAGGTCAAAAACGACTTCACCGCAAAGGTGGCCTGCCGGGAGATCCGCCGGATGTGCACTGACACGGCATGGGCAAACCGGCTTGTCACCGGCATGGATTACGCCGACTGGCTGCTGCTGCTCAAGGAGCTGAAATCGACCGCAGAAAGGGCGCTTTCCCAGATCGAGAGCCGTCTGGCGGGACTGCGACAGCAGTAAAGGTCGGAACCCAGAGAACCGGCTTTGATGTACGCCCAGAGCGCATGTAAACTTGACGACTTCGTAAAAAGTCCCCGAAATCTTCGTCGCGCTTAATTTGGCCTTTATAAGTATTAGAAAATACTGGATTCCCGCCCGCGCGGGAATGACGGAAAAAGGGAAATTCGGGCTTTTTACGAAGGCATCAAACTTAAAACCGAAAACCTTTTATATCTCTGCTGCTGTTTGGGTGATTCGAATTTTGATCATTTGGGATTGTTTCGGATTTCGGATTTCGTGCTTCGGATATTTCATTCTTCCTCTGCCATGGCAGAGCCAAAGGCTTCCGATCCGGCCCTGAGGACCAGAATTTCCAGACCGCATTAAACCCCTGCCGCGGCAAGCGCCTCTCCTACGATGGCCTGGGCTTCTTGCTGGATGCGCTGCAGATGCTCCCTGCCGTTGAAGCTTTCCGCGTAGATCTTGTAGATATCCTCGGTCCCGGAGGGCCGGGCGGCAAACCAGCCGTTTTGGGTGACGACCTTCAGACCGCCGATGGCGGCCTGATTGCCCGGCGCATGGGTGTAAACGGCCAGGATCGGCTCGCCGGCCATTTCCCGGGCCGTGATCGCCTCTTTGGAAAGCGCCTTTAACACGCGCTTCTGCTCGGGGGTCGCCGGTGCGTCGATTCGCTCATAGACCGAAGCCCCGAATCGCTCTTCCAGGGACCGGTACAGTTCGCCCGGATCCTTTCCGGTCACGGCGGTCATCTCCGCGGCCAGCAGGTTCATGATGATCCCGTCCTTGTCGGTGGTCCAGACCGTGCCGTCCTTGCGCAGAAAGGAAGCGCCGGCGCTTTCTTCTCCGCCGAAGCCGAATTCGCCGGCAAGCAGTCCGTCCACGAACCACTTGAATCCCACCGGCACCTCGCACAGCTTCCGCTTCAGATTTTCCGCCACCCGGTCGATGACGGACGTGGAGACCAGCGTTTTTCCGACGGCCGCCGTCGAGGGCCACTTCGGCCTTTGCTGGAACAGGTACCAGACGGCCGCGGAAAGGTAATGGTTGGGATTGAGCAGTCCGCCGCTTTTGGTGACGATCCCGTGGCGGTCGGTGTCCGGGTCGTTGCCGAACGCAAGGTCGAACCGGTCCTTGAGTCGGATCAGCCCCTGCATGGCAAAAGGAGAGGAACAGTCCATCCGGATCTTGCCGTCCTTGTCCAGGGTCATGAAGGCAAAGGCCGGATCCACGTGTGGATTGACGACGTCGATGTCTACCCCGTATCGCTCGGCGATGGGAACCCAGAAATGGACCCCGGCCCCGCCCAGGGGATCGACGCCCAGCTTGAGCCCGGCGTCGGCGATCACCTTCATGTCGACCACGTTGTCCAGATCGGCCACATACGGACCGATGAAATCGGTTTCATGGACATTGTCGGCCTTCATCGCCTTTTCAAACAGCATCCGCCGGACAGCGTCCCTGCCGCTTTCCAGAATTTCGTTGGCCCGCTCGGCGATGCGCTGGGTGATGTCGGTGCCGGCCGGCCCCCCGTGGGGCGGGTTGTATTTGAAGCCCCCGTCTTCGGGCGGGTTGTGAGACGGCGTGACGACCACGCCGTCTGCCAGGCCCTGGCGCCGGTTTCGGTTGTAGGTCAGGATGGCATGGGAGATCACCGGCGTCGGGGTATATCCGAGCCCTTCCTGGATCATGACCGTGGCCCCGGCTGCGGCGAACACCTCCAGCGCCGTGGCCAGGGCCGGCTCGGACAGGGCGTGGGTATCCATTCCGACAAACAGCGGTCCGGTGATGTCCTTTTCCTGCCGGTATTCGACGATCGCCTGGCTCACGGCCAGGATGTGGTCCTCGTTGAAGCTGTTTTTCAAGGACGAGCCCCGGTGGCCCGAAGTGCCGAAGGAAACCCGCTGCCCCGGCTCGGAGACATCCGGCCGGTGGGTGTAATAGGCGGATACGAGCCGAGGGATATTGGCGAGAACGGATTTGGGGGCGGTTTTACCGGCCAGTTCATGGGGTGCCATGGCGCTTTTTCCTCAAATTACGGTTGGGTTTATAAAAAGAATACGGCCTTTGCCCACTATAAGCCGTTCACTGCAGAGCCAGTGGCTCCGAGGTGGAAGAGTCCAGATCCGATGCACACTCACCTCTCCCCGGGACAGCCCCATTCCTATGAAATCTTATGTTTCGCGGAACGCGAAATCACAGTAAAATCGCGGCAGCGATTTTACAGCAGGAAGATGGCCACAATCAGCACCGCCAGAAGTCCTGCCGCTGTCGGCAGAAGGTTTCTGCCGGCCAGCTCCACCGGGTCGGTGCCGGTGATGCCGGCAGCCGGAATCACCGCCCAGGGCACGATGC
Organism: uncultured Desulfobacterales bacterium; assembly: GCA_965602445.1. Taxonomy (GTDB): domain Bacteria; phylum Desulfobacterota; class Desulfobacteria; order Desulfobacterales; family CAFBRK01; genus JAIPEL01. The sequence continues at coordinate 2,759 of CBFCZJ010000214.1, forward strand.
AGCCGCCGCCCACCGCGATGCAGAAAAACTGCCCCAATGCGGTCAAGGTCGGCATGTCCAGACCGGTCGGTCCGCCAAGCACCTGTGCCAGGGAACCGGTCAGCGGAAGACCGGAAAACCCCGATCCGTCAAGCCCGGTGATCCCCCCCACCACCGCCTGGGTGACGGCGGCCGTGACCCGGCTGAACGGCACGATATCGGAAAACGCCTTCCCCAGATCGAAAAGAAGCCCGGGCGCCCCCTCGCCGAAGATGGACGCGGCGGTGCCCGACGCCCCCATGAAGAAAAAGGCGGCGATGAAAAACACCGGCGTAAAGATTCTGACGCCGAACCGAAATCCGTTTCGGCCGTGGGTGGTGAGCTTTTCAAGCCCTTCTTTTCCGTAGACGCCGAGGGCGACGATCACCATGATCAGCCCGACCGTCCCGCCCAGCAGGGCGGTGGCGTCCCCGCCCCGAATCTTGTAGATCAGCATAGCCGCGATATCGAGCAAAAAAAGCAGGCCGATCACCCAGATCATGACCCGCTTGAACCCGGGGGCTGCCGCCGACCAGCGGTCGAGCTCGCACTGCTGCTCGGCAGTGCAGGTAAACGGCTCCCACTGCACCGGCCTGCCGTTCAGGGCCCGGATGTCTTTCCGGATCGAAAGATACGTCAGGGGAAGGGCCACCACGGCCCAGGCCAGCACCAGCGGAACGGAGGCGGACATCACCGCAGAAACGTCGATGCCGGCCGCCTTGGCCGAAAGGCTCGGCGCCCCCTGGATGACAAAGTCGGTGGTCAACGCCACGCCGTAGCCGAACATGCTGATGGCCATGCCCGCGCAGATCGGCGGAAGACCCGCCTGGATGGCCGCCGGCAGCAAAAGAGCCCCCACCAGGGCAATGGCCGGCGACGGCCAGATCAGCCAGGCGACGATCATGATCACCACCCCCATGACCCAAAACGCCACCGACGGCGTCTTGATGATGCGGCGGACCGGCTTGAACATCATGTCGGCCATGCCGGTCTCTTCGAGCATGCGGGCCAGGGCCACGATGATGGAGATGATCGCCACGATGCCCAGCAGTTCGTGGAAAGCGACCAGCACCGCGTTGAAGACCGCCTGGACGGCGGCGATCAGGCTGCCGGTGACCACCAGCGCCAGCACGAAGGCGGCAACGATACAGATCAGCGGGGTTTCTTTTCGAAACGCCATGGTCAAAAGAACCACGACGATACCGGCCAGATAGACCCAGTGGGGGGCGGTCAACTGTACCATTGAATTTGTTCCTCCTGAACTATAAGTGAATGTGCCTTTTTTAACGAAGTGCAGATTGCAGACAAAAAATTCGAAATCCGAAACACGAAATCCGAATTTGTTTCGGATTTCGATATTCGAATTTCGTGCTTTTGCGTATCGCTTCGAGGCTACGGCTCTCGAAAAATATCCGCCAAACCCGCTTTCTCGACTCTTTCGGCGATGGCCTTCCGGTCCGTGCTGTAAAGGTTTCGCTCCTTCATCCGCTCGAAAAAGACCGAGCCGGAGAAGGTGAACTTCTTGTCCAGCTCTCCGTGCTCCTGCATGCGGATGCGCACCTGGCCGACGGCGTCGCCGATCACCGTGGCATCCGGGAGGATTCGCGGACCGCGGCCGGCTAGATACCGGACCGCATTGCACCCGGCAAGGGTGCCGGTGCAGATGGCCTCGGTGTGGCCCACCAAAAGCCCGGCCTTTTCCCCGGCGCAAAACAGGTTTTCGAGCCCCTCCACCTTCAGGGCATCGTCTCTGGGGCTCATCCCCACGTATCTGACCGAGTTGCCCAGGCCGCCGGCGTACGGGTCCTCGTAGCGCGCGTTTTCAAATCCCGGGATCTCCCGAAGCCGGTCCAGGGGAAAAAACGGGCTCATCAGCTTGGCATGGCCGGTGTCGAGCAGCACGACGTTCTCCTCGAACTCGGAAAGTGCATACTGCTGACAGGCTTTCAGGGCCAGCTTTCCCGACAGCCGGCAGCGGTCGGGGACCGGCACCACGGCCACCCCTCTGGCGTCGAGGGTCCGGCGGATTTCGGCGGAAAGCGACTCCTTGAGCAGCTTGCACGAACCGCTCACGGCCCCGGTCTGGCCGTTTTTTTTGCCGATCATCTCCGCCACCCCGGCCTTTGCCGCCACGCTCACCCGGCCGCCGAAGCTGTGGCAGCGAAGCACGCACATGGCACAGCCGTTGCCGTAGCGGTTGCAATTGGCCGGTGGCCCGGCGGTGCCCGTGGCTTCGACAAAGGCGCCTGCCTCCAGGCGAACTTCGGCGCCGCCTCTCTTGGCGGTCAGGGCCCGGATTTTGCCGCCGTCCATTTCCACATCCGTCACCCGGGTGGACATCGCAAGCGCCACCCCGCGGGCAAGGAGCAGGCGCCGGACCACCGGCTCCATGGTGGCCACGTTGTACAAAGACGCATGGGCGTGGCCGGGAAACTCGATGTCTTCATGAAGATAGTTTCCGTCCACCGCGGCAAACAACTCACCGCCGCCCATGGCGATGAGCTCCTCGGTGGCGGTGTAGCGGCCGTTGTTTCGCATGATCCCGCCCACAAGCCCGGTGCCGAGCAGCATGTCGGTGCGCTCCACCAGCAGCACATCGGCCCCCTGCTGTCTGGCCTGAAGCGCCGCCGCGCATCCACCCCAGCCCCCTCCGATGACAATGACCTCCATAACCGCCCCCGTTCAAAATGCCGTTGAAAAAAACACCGCTGCAGGTGCATAATCAAATCGCTTCTGCAATTTTATAGCAGTTTTGGCTCCAGCGGAACATTACAAAAAAACGGAAAAACCGCCTCTGATTAGGATCGCGGGGCTTTTTCGCGGCTGCCTTCGTAAAGTTCGTATTCGAGCAGCCGGCACTCGATGGGACCGTTGTAAAAGACCTTCCGGCTTTTCGGCCGAAGGCCGACCCGCTTGGCCAGGGCCGGATTGCCGGTAAAAACGAATCCTTTATAGCCGCTGCATCGCTGCTTGAAGAAGTCGCCGATGGCCGGATAGGTTTCGGCCAGGGCCTTTTCCTCGCCCAGCCGCTGGCCGTAAGCCGGGTTGACCACGATCACCCCCGGCGGATCGGGCAGCGGCGTCTTTCTAAAATCGCAGACGTCAAATTCGATCCATCCATCGACCCCGGCCGCCCGGGCGTTTTTCCGGGCGGCGTCCACGGCCTCGCCCCGAAGGTCCGAGGCCAGAATCCTTGTCCCGGCGGTCTTGGACGCCATCCGCCGGGCCTCGTTTTTCAGCGCTTCCCACGGGCGCCGGTCAAACCCCTTTACGTGCATGAATCCGAAGTTCTTCCGCAAAAGATGCGGAGGCATGTTTGCGGCCATCAGGGCCGCCTCGACGGCCAGGGTCCCGCTGCCGCACATCGGGTTGACAAACGGCGTTCTTCGGTCCCAGCCGGTGGCCATCACCAGGCAGGCGGCCAGCGACTCCTGCAGCGGTGCGTCCATCGGAATCCTGCGGTATCCATGCCTGGACAGCGGCTCGCCGGAGGTGTCGATATAGAGCTGAACGCGCTCTTTTACCCAGTGGAGAAAAATGACAAAGCGGCTGCGGTCCGGCCCGGAATTCGGACGCCGGCCCAACCGGGCCGCGAACCGGTCTGCAACGGCGTCCTTGACCTTGAGATTGGCAAACCGGCTGTCTTTGATGGAAGGATGACGGACAAAGCCATGGACCGAAAAGGGGGTGGCCGGGGTCAGCACCTCTTCCCAGGGAATCTCCCTTACCTGCCGGTAGAGGGCGTCGGGGCTGTCAGCGGAAAAGGCCCCGAGCCGGAAATAGACCCTGCTGGCCGCCCGAAGAAAAAGATTCAGCCGCATGCAGTCGGCAAGAGTGCCTTCCAACTCTACAGCATCGGCCTGGATCCCGGAAACACCCAATCCCAGGGCCTGGATTTCTTCGGCAAGCAGCTCGGCCCCGCCCCGGGGGCCGGTGACCCGGATCGTTGCTTTCCGGAGAAAAGTCGGTGCCGCCGGATTCCGGCCTTGTGCGCCCGCCATCGGCTGAAAGTCTCCCGGTCGAATCAAGGTTGATGAAATCGTAAAAAGTCTCCGAAACCTTCGTCGCGCTTGATCTGGCCTTT
>CBFCZJ010000215.1:0-6837 GCA_965602445.1 uncultured Desulfobacterales bacterium
GCCCGGTATGCCGAAAGGGTTCGACCCACATCGGAGGCTTTGATGGAAACCTTTATCTGGCCAAAGCCATCGTCTTGAAGCTGCGAGATATGCCGCAGGGCGCTTTCCACCATGGCTTCTGCCGTGGCGCCATTATACTTTGTGACAAGGTCCTTTTCAAGTGAGCCGGCGTTGACGCCGATTCGAATCGGAACAGCGTGCTCGGCGGCACAGGACGCAATTTGCTTGACCCGGTCCTTTCCCCCGATGTTGCCGGGGTTGATGCGAAGACCGTCTGCACCGGCTTGGATGGAAGCGATCGCCAGCCGATGATCGAAATGAATGTCGGCAACGAGCGGAATTTCGATTTGGGATTTGATGCGGACCAGGGCCTCTGCGGCCTCGGCGTCGACCACGGCGACACGAACGATTTCACATCCGGCACGGGTCAGCCGTCGAATCTGGGCCACCGTGGCATCCACGTCCCGGGTGTCGGTATTGGTCATCGACTGTACGGATATCGGCGCACCGCCGCCGACCTTCACCGGTCCGACACTGATCTGGCGAGTTTCTTTTCGTTCGATCCTCATGGAACATCCGTTTGCTGCAAAAACATCCCTGCCTTCTACCAGAGAGGAGACGGCTTATTCAAGGAAAATGGCGCTTTGCAATCCGGCGCGCCTTCGTTTATGATGATAAAATCGCTGGCGAGGTTTTATTTTTGTTTCACATGAGGACTGCTGGAGGTTTTTCTTACAACCTTGAAACTGTTTGAGGCGTTTAGTGGCCTCGGAAAAATACAAAATTCTTTGCCTGTTTTTAAAAGGAGTTTGTTTATGGGTACAGAAAACGGAACGTCTTTCAAACGAAAACACGGGCCCGACGCCCGGCCGGACCCGAAAATTGCCGAAGCTGTCGAGACCCGTGGCGGGAAAAAGGGGCTTGCCTGCGCCGTGGCCTTCGATATTGCAGCGTCGCTTGGGGTGGAACCGATGGACGTGGGCAAAACAGCCGATCTGCTCGGCTGCCGGCTGACCAAGTGCCAGCTGGGGCTGTTCGGATACTCGCCGGAGAAAAAAATCGTCGGGCCGAAGCAGCCGGAGGATCCCGCTGTTATCCAGACCATTGAAAACGAGGCAAAAAATGGTCGGATTTCCTGTAAACAGGCCTGGGCAATCGCGGATCGGTTCGGGGTGCGAAAAATGACGGTCAGCAGCGCATGCGAAGCCATCGGTATAAAAATCAAACCGTGCCAGCTCGGTGCCTTTTAAAGAGGATGGCGGCGGTGGGACATCGATTCCGCTGGGGCGCGCGTCTGCTTTCTGCGGCGACAGCGGCGGTTTTCTTGCTTCTCTCTGGGCTTTGTCTCGGCGGCTGCAACACGCCCGTATCCTACAGCCATCTGGAAAAAATCCTTCGCAACGGCGAGATTACCGTGATCACCCGCAACAACGGGCACTGCTACTACCTGTATCGGGGTGAACCCATGGGGTTCGAGTACGAACTGGCCAAGCGATTTGCTGACGAACTGGGGGTTCGTCTCAAGGTCCGGGTCGCCCAGAAATGGGAAGGGATGATTCCGGACCTGATGAACGGCACCGGTTCGTTTGTCGCCGCCAGCATGACCAATACCGGCAGCCGCCGAAACCATGTTGCGTTTTCCGACGGCTATCTTCCGGTTCGGCAGCACATCATCGTTCATCGGAGAAACTATGCGGTGAGGGAGGCGGCGGATCTTGCCGGCCGGAAGGTTCATGTCCGTCGGGGGACCTCCTACGAAGAGCGCCTGCACGAGCTCAAGCGACAGGGGATCGACCTGACCATCGTGACCCACCCGGATATGCCGACCGAAGAGCTGATCCGGCTGGTGGCCGAGGAAAAAATCGAGATCACGGTAGCCGACAGCAACATCGCCAATCGCAACCGCCGATACTATCCCCAGGCCGTCGTGGCCGGCGCCATCTCCGAAGAAGAGCACCTGGGATGGGCGGTTCATCCCGAAGCCGGCCGCCTTCTCGCCCGGATCAACGAGTTTTTCCAAACCATCAAGGCCAACGGGGATTTTGAGGAGATCTACGACCGATATTACGGCGACGTGGATGACTTCGATTTCGTCAACGTGCGGGCGTTTCATCGGCGGCTCAAGTCCCGCCTGCCCCGGTACCTGGGCATCATCCAGGATGCGGCGGAACAAAACGGCTTTGACTGGCGCCTGATCGCCGCCCAGATGTACCAGGAATCCCACTTCAATCCGGAGGCGGAAAGCCATGTCGGCGCCCACGGTTTGATGCAGCTGACCGAAACGGTTGCCACCGTCCAGGGCGTCAGAAACATCCTCGATCCAGAGCAGAACATCCGCGCCGGGGTCCGTCACCTCAAAAAACTCTACGACCATTTCGACAAGGCGATCGGAGACGACCGGATCTACATCGCCCTGGCGGCCTACAACATCGGGCTGGGGCATGTCTGGGACGCGCGAAACCTGGCCCGCGCACAGCACCTGGATCCGAACCGGTGGTCCTCCCTGGAAAAAACCCTGCCCCTGCTCAGCTACAGCAAATACTTCAAGCATGCCAAGTACGGCTATGCCCGGGGGCTGCAGCCCGTCGAATACGTCAAGCAGATCCAGATCTACTATGACATCCTAAAATACCGAAGCCTGGATATCGGAAGAGAGTTTACGCCGCCGGAAGGAATCTGAGTCCGATCCATCCTTTTTGCTCCAAGGATAAGTGTAGCCTGACCTTTGCCGTGCCATGAATCGATCCGAAGACAGCCCCGGTCTGCGTCGGGAGCTCGGCCTGTTTTCCGCCGTCGTGCTGGTGGTGGCCAACATGGTCGGTACCGGCATTTTCACCACATCCGGTTTCATCCTGGCCGAACTGGGCGATCCAAAGGCCCTTTTGTGGTGCTGGCTGATCGGCGGGGCGTTCGCCTTCTGCGGTGCCCTGATCTACGGGGATCTGGGGGCGAAGTTTCCGGAGGCAGGCGGAGAGTATGTCTTTTTGCGGGAGAGCTTCGGCCGTTGGGCCGGGTTTCTTTCGGGATGGATTTCGCTGGTCGTGGGTTTTTCCGCGCCGATCGCCGCCGCGGCCATGGCGTTTTGTGCATACGGCTTCGGTGCACTCGGTCTTTCCGGAGAGGCCGGCTGGGTGTTCACCGTCAAGGGGGTCCCGGTTTTCTCTTTGACCGACCGTTCCCTGGCCGCGGCGTTCGTGATTTTCCTGATCTCGCTGCTTCACCGGCAGGGGCTGGCCTTCGGTGCCCGGGTCCAGAACGGGCTGACCCTGTTCAAGGTCGGGCTGATTGCGATCTTTGTCGTCGCCGGTTTCTGGGCCGGCCGCGGGTCGAGCGCCCACTTTGCCGCGGCTGATTCCTCCTTTTCCCTACTCGACACCCGTTTTGCCGTCTCTCTTATTTTTGTCGCATTTGCCTACAGCGGATGGAACGCCGCCGCCTATCTGGGCGGTGAGATCCGGCAGCCGGAGCGGAACATCCCGATGGCCCTGGCCATCGGAACGGTCGCGGTGGTTTGCCTCTATCTCCTGCTCAACGCCCTGTTTGTCTATGCACTGCCGGTCGATGAGATGGCCGGCGCCCTCGACGTCGGCCTGTTGGCGGCAAGACGGCTGTATGGGGAACCTTTTGGGCGGCTTTTCAGCGGAGCCATCGCCGTGGGTCTGCTTTCGGTGCTCAGCGCGATGATCATGGCCGGCCCCCGGGTGTACTATGCCATGGCCAAAGACCGGTTATTCTTTGCCAGGTTCGGGCGGGTCGATCCGGCAGCCAATACGCCCGCCTCGGCCGTGGCCTTTCAGGGGGTGATCGCCGTCTTGTTGGTGCTCACCGCCTCCTTCGAAGCGCTGCTGATCTATATCGGGTTTACCCTGTCGCTTTTTTCGGCCCTGACCGTGGCCGGCTGGCTCCGGCTCCGGCTCCGGAAAAAGCTCAAGGGAGGCTTTGCCCGCACGGCCGCGGCGGTCTTTTTCGTTGCCGGAAACCTGTGGATCATGGCCTTTTCCCTGGCCAGCCGGCCGGCTGCAGCCGGCTTCGGCCTGGCCACCCTTGGCCTTGGGCTTGCCGTCTATCTTTGTTTTTCCCGAAGGCCGTCGGGATGAACCGCCCCGGGATCGGGAGGTGCTGTGACGGGGGCCCGCTACTTACCGGACACCAATATTTATGGATTGCAGCCCATGCCGAAGCGGGCGGCATGATTCTCGTGACGAACAATGAAAGAGAATTTCTCCGCGTTCCCGGGTTGAAGGTGCAAAACTGGGTCGGCTGACCTGCCGCTTTTTCCTCGGTCCCCCTCCTGTTTGTTTCCGTTTTCGTCGACCATCTCCTTGATGCTCAGACCGTGCACAACGCTCATGACTACACCGAATGGCTTTCGATCGATAGCCAAAGGAATATCAACGTTTTCTATGGATGGCAGCCATATATATTTAATTTAGCTATTTGATTTTACACTTAATATTTGTTTTATCGGTAGTGTCTCATGTTCAGGATGAAGCACGGAACGACCACAGCAGAGGAAGGAAGCGACATGGGGAAAAACTGGTTTGCCACCCGGTGGGGCATCATCGGGGTGGGGGCTTTCATCGGCGTCATCGCGGCCCTGCTTCAGAAATTCGGCAACCCCGGCAACATGGGCATCTGCGTGGCCTGCTTCGAGAGGGATATCGCAGGGGCCGTTGGGCTTCACCGGGCGGCGGTGGTCCAGTACATGCGGCCGGAGATCATCGGGTTTGTGCTCGGCGCTTTGGGGGCCGCCTACCTGTTCAAGGAGTTTCGGCCCCGTGCGGGGTCGGCCCCCATCGTCCGATTCATCCTGGGGGTGTTTGCCATGATTGGGGCCCTGGTGTTTCTCGGCTGCCCCTGGCGAGCCATGCTGCGCCTGGCCGGCGGAGACGGCAATGCCATCCTGGGGCTGGCCGGGCTCACCTTCGGCGTTTTTCTCGGCACCCTCTTTTTAAAAAACGGGTACAACCTGGGCCGCACCCAGACCACCTATCCGTCCGCCGGTTGGCTTCTGCCTTTGACCATGCTCGGGTTCCTGGTGCTGATGCTGATCTATCCGCAGGTGTCCGGGGAGGGAAAAAGCGGGGTCCTGTTTTACAGCGAGAAAGGTCCCGGGGCCATGCACGCCCCGCTGGCGATTTCGCTGATCGTCGGGCTGGGGATCGGCTTTGCCGCCCAGCGAAGCCGCTTTTGCACCATGGGAGCCTTGCGGGACCTGATCTTGTTCAAGCAGACCCATCTGTTCGGCGGGTTTGTCGCCCTGGTGGTGTTTGCCTTTGCCACCAACCTGATCGTGGGGCAGTTCCGTCCCGGCTTTGCCGGCCAGCCTGTGGCCCACACCCAGCACGTCTGGAACTTTGCCGGCATGATGCTGGCCGGTCTGGCCTTTGCCCTGGCCGGCGGGTGTCCGGGCCGCCAGCTCTTTTTGGCCGGAGAAGGAGACGGGGATTCGGCCGTGTTCGTCTTGGGCATGATCGTGGGCGCCGCCTTTTCCCATAATTTCAGCCTGGCCAGCTCTCCCAAAGGGATCGGGCTCCACGGGATGGCGGCTGTGGTCGTCGGCATGGCCGTCTGTCTGTTCATCGGGTTTACCATGCGCAAAACCGCCAAGTAAGGAGTAAAGAAATGGCAGCAACAGTCGATGCAAGGGGGCTTTCCTGCCCGCAGCCGGTACTGATGACCCTGGATGAAATCCGGACCGGGTCCGATCCGGAGATCGAGGTCCTGGTCGATACCGACACCTCCAAGGAGAACGTGAGCCGTGCGGCCCAAAGCCAGGGCTGTACCGTCAAAGAGGTCCAGCCCGACGGCGAAGGCTATCGGATCTTCATCGCCAGGACATAGCCGTGGCCCGGTTCTCGCTTTTCAAGAAAAAGCCGAAAGACACCGACGCCGCCGGTGCTAGCGCCCGGGGCGCGGACCGCGGCATCCTGATCTTTGAAAACACCAGCGAGGTGATCGCCGCAGAAAACCGCCTGAAATCCGAAGGATGGCGGATCCGGGTGATGGGACCCCCGCCGGAGATTCAGCGGGGCTGCGACCTGGTCATCGAGTTTCCCCTGATCGAGGAGCTGGAAATCCTGCGGCAGCTTGAAGCCGCCGGCGCCGCACCGCTGGAGGTCGTGCCGGTCACGGGACCCTTGCTGCAGCCGGTGGACCTGTTTCAGACTGTCGACTACGGCGACTGGCTGATGGTTCGGGCGGCCAACATGAAGATCTGCGTCGAAAAGGGCTCCGGCATCATTGTCAACATCTCCGGGGGAGGGTGTCCGGATGTTCCCTTTCTGGCCCAGGAAATGGTCGGAAAAACCCTCTCTGCGGCGCCCTCTCCCCGGCAGATCGGCCACACCCTCTGCGGCTATGCCCTCGAGCTGGCCTACCAGGAATTGAAACGTCAATGCTCTGCATCATAGGAACCGTTCCGGACCCTGATTTTCCGCTGGTGACAGGTCCGGTAAAAATGGAAAAAGGCCATATCGTCATCGAGGGCCGGCGGGTTCCCGTCAACCGGGGAACGCCGGCCCTTCTGGCCGCTGCCTTGGCGGCGGCCTCCTGTTTGCAGCTACCGCCGATCCATGCATGGCTGGTCGGCGATATCGGCCGGGGCGACGGCAGCCGAAGGCTTTACGCCGACATGGAACAGCGCCTGGGTCGATTTCCCTGGACCGTGCTGGTGTTTCATTACCTGCAGCCGGACGTCGACTGGCACAACCGGGTGCTGTTTGCCGTAGAAGAGATGAACAAGCGGCCGGTGATGATCGCAGACGCAGGATTCATGTATGCCGCCAAGATGAGCGGACAGGCCGGCGCCTACGACCTGTTCACCCCCGATGCGGG
>CBFCZJ010000216.1:0-6817 GCA_965602445.1 uncultured Desulfobacterales bacterium
GGGGCAAGGAGGCGTAGTGCATGGGGCATGGCGCATAGAGAAAAAGCCCAAAAAAGGGTATTCGATGAATTTTCCCCCCTCTCCGCTGCAACGGTACCAGTCCATCATCGAAGACTTTCCGGCCTTCGAGGAGGCGACTCGGCGCCCCCTGGCTCGGTTTATCTGGGCCCACAAGCAGCGGATCGATCCGGCGAAGCTCAACGCCCTGCTCACTGCCGAAGGCTACCGTCTGGTCTCCCTTGATTGGCATCCGGGGGCGTTTCGGGTCGCCTTCGAACCCAACCCCCTGGGCGGACACTGGACGTATCAGGCCGGATTCTTCCACATCCAGGAGGCGGCATCCATGGTGCCGGTCCTACTCCTGTCGCCCCGGCCAGGCATGCGGATCATGGACCTGTGCGCAGCTCCGGGGAACAAAACGGTTCAGGCGGCTTCAGCCATGGAAAACACCGGAACCGTAGTGGCCAATGATCTGCGCCATCAACGGATGGCCTCGATCCGGATGCATGTGGACCGCCTCGGGCTGGTCAACGTCAGCACCACCTGCCGAGACGGCGGCAGCTACCCGCGAAAGGCCGGCCTGTTCGACGCCGTGCTGGTGGACGCGCCCTGCAGCTGTGAGGGCACTTCCCGGAAGAATACGGACATTTTGCATCGGCCGGTCCCCGGAAGAGGCCGGCTGCTGCTGCGCCAAAAACGGCTGTTGGAGCGGGCCGTGCGCCTCTGCCGCCCGGGTGGGCGGATCGTCTACAGCACCTGCACCTACGATCCGGAGGAAAACGAAGCCATCGTCGACGCGGTCCTCCGCGCCATGCCGGACAAGGTCGAGATGCTGCCGTCGTCGCTGCCCGGACTCAGGACCGCTCCGGGCCTGACCTCATGGCACCAAGAGCGTTTTCACCCGGATCTTCGGCATGCGCTGCGCATCTGGCCGCACTTAAACGACACCGGCGGCTTTTTTGCCGCAGTGCTGCAGCGAACCGGTGGATTGTTCCTGCCTCCGGAGCCGTCTCCGGCCCTTTCCGACTCCGAATACGAGGATGAAAACCGAAACGGCTACCGGCTTTTTCCGGACCCCGAGCAGATCACCTCGCTTCTTTCGAACCGTTTCGGCATCGGCCGGTCCGCCTTTGAGGGGCTTTGCCTGTTGACCCGGAATAAACGGCAGGTTTTTCTGGCCGCCTCCGATCACCGCCCGACCGTGGAACCACCCGCCGCCACAGGCCTTCCCCTGCTGCACCTTTCGATGAAAACGCCGAAGCTGACCACCGCCGGGGCCGCCTTTCTCGGCCCTTTTGCCCGGCACAACGTCATCGACGTCGATGCCGATCAGCGCGTTCGATATCTGGCCCGCCGCTCTTTTTCCCTACGCCGGTCCCAGCTGGCCGAAACCACCGAAGACGGCCACGTGCTGGTCCGCTATGACAGCGCCGTGCTGGGCGTCGGCCGCATGTTCAAGAGGCAGATGCAGGTGGACAGTTTTTATCCCAAACGGTTTGCCGCCCTGCCGGCGGATGGTTGAATGGTGGACTGGTTGATTTGTTGATTGGGCCAGAAGCCCCCAACTTTCCCCAAAAGGTGTTGATGACCGGCAGCGTTCTTGGCTGATTCAAGCAAAAACCAATTGACCATTCAATTATTTTGCAAAGCAACCGCGCCGCAAGGTGAAAGAGCTTGACAAACCCTCCGCACTTCCCATTTTTTTGGAAAGCACCTGCCTAAAAACACCGCCGGCTTAATGCCGGCGTACCCGAATATGGAGATCTCATCATCTCCGGGTCGAGGCGGCGATGGAAAGTGAAATCAACCGATAATCAAAGTTTCGCCTCAGGGATCGAGAAATTGATTGATTGACATTTTTGAAATACGCTAGGGAAAAGGAACTTGAGGGCATCGTTTTGAACCCCCTGTAAGAAGAGGTCCCTACATGGAAAGGGATCGCGTATTTTTAAGCCCCCAAGAAGCGTTCGGTGCGATCCGGGACGATTTCAATCAATACGGGGCGCAGATACCTCTGTATCTGAACCTTTGTCCGCTGGTCTTCGGCGCCGGTGGATGGGCCCGGGATTCGACAGGCCGCGGCGTGTGGATTTTGATCGGCTCCCGGGGAAAGATGCATCTGGTCGAGTACCACCAACTCGGGGACCGGATCTGCGAAAAGCTCGAAACCGCAGATTTACCCCTGACGCAGCTGGCTGGAATCTGCCGGCAGGTGTTCCGCTCCCGCTCGTGGCCCGGGGAAAGCGAGGGCGTCGAGGGGGTCTGGATCGAAACCGGCATGGAATCGTTTGACTGCATCCAGTGCGGGCAATGCTGCACGAATATCGGATATCCAAAAGAAGTCGAGGAATCCGACGTCGCCCGCTGGCAAAACGCCGGTAGAGAAGACATTCTGCAATGGGTCGGCCTCAAAAGGCCCGAGGCAAACGGCTATGCCTATCGGATCTGGATCACGCCGGGCACCAACCAGCCCGCTGCGGTTTGTCCGTGGCTGGAAAAGCATCCGGGGACCCATCGCTATCGATGCCGCATCCATGAGGTCAAGCCCGAGATCTGCCGCCAATATCCGGGCAGCCTGAAGCATGCACTCATGACCGGCTGCCGAGGGTTTGAACGTGAATTCACCCCGAATCCCATCGATCTTTCCGAAATTCAGGCATCCCGTAAACTGCCATAGCCCCAGGGAGGGACCATGTCGCATCCGGACGCCAAATTTGAAAAAATCAGCCGCTCCAACACCCCGTTGTACGGCCCCCGAAAAGCCCTGCTTTGCGGATTTTCCGGAAAAGCCCAGGACAAGTTCGTCGCCGTGTTGAAAATGGCCGGGTTGGCCGACCTTGACACGGTCTGGGCATCGGAGACCCAGGCGGGAGAAACCGTGGAAGACCTGATGAGCCTGCCGGGCGGCACCGGCCATGGCATGTCTTCCTCCCTGCCACGGGCCGTGGTGGCCGGAGGCATCACCGAGGGACAGCTCCAGGCCCTGATGACCCTCGCCAGGAAAACCGGGATGAAACAGACGCTCTGGGCGGTGGTGACCCCCACATCGGAAACCTGGCCCCTGGGCCGGCTCCTTGAGGAACTCGCCGCCGAAAGACAGGCCATGCAAAAAAATCGCTGATGCGATTTTTTTCCTAAAAGCGGCTTTGCCGCCTAAAAATGGATTGACCATGAATCAGAGCCGCCGGTTCGGCAAACGCCTGGCGACGACAAAGGCGGGGTAACCGGTTTGCTTTGGCGGGCTCTGAAAGGCTGAAGAGAACGAAATGCCACAAGTCGAATATCATTGCCTTCACTGCGGAAAGCGCTTCGAACGGGTCGTCCTTGCGGGAGAGGAGCAAGCACTGCCCGTGTGCCCCGCATGCGGGGCAAAAGAGGTCAAAAAATCCGCCGGGGCTACGCCGCTCTTTCAGGGGATCGCCTCTTTTTCCAGCCTCGCCCGGGACCGGAATTGAACCCGCTGAACCGGGCGGCGGTCGCCGCTCCACCCCTTTTCACCCCTGTCGGCTCAGGGATTTTAGGCGTCCCGGCAAAACGGCCTTGACTATTTCATAAAATCTGATAGAAAATTTTGAAACTGCAAAATATCATGCAGAGAGGCGCGAGGGAACTGGCCCTTTGACCGCCCGGCAACCTGCCACGCAAGGTGCCGCCAGACCCGAAAGGGAACCATGAGGTCCGCAAGACAAACGGATGACGGAACCTCCCGACGGGAGGTTTTTTTATTTCTAATGGAAGCGGAGATCTGAAAAATGGCAAAAAATGGCTCTGACAATGCGCTGGGAGAATACGCCGATATCTTCGGCATCATGGGCCGACTCGCAGACGAATATCCGGGGGGGCTCGCCGAGCCTTTTCCGAGCAAATGGACCGACCCCCTGGAGCTATATGGCTGCTACCGAAAATCATTGGAGATCCATGCGGTCGATTTGGACCAGGAACGCTTAGCCGTCCGGGATCTGATGGCAAAAGACCACTATTCACCGGCCACGATTTGGCATGCCCGACTGAACCTGGTCGCCCAACGGATTCTGGGAAACGGGTTGAACTGATGAGGGTAATCAAAATCGGAGGCGGATGCCTGAAGGGCAAAAAGACAATCGCCGCCATCATGGATCTTCTGGCCAGCAGGGGGCGGGGGAATCTGATCGTGGTTTCCGCGCTTTCCGGGATCACGGATCTGCTCATCGAAGGCATGACGCAAGCCGAGAAGGATGAAGCGAGCATCCCGGCAGTGATCGGCCGGCTGAAAAACCGGCACATGCTCGTGGCCCGGCACCTCATCGCCCGATCCGAAGCCCGCCGCGATTTTTCCAGGGACTTCGACCGAGCGCTCACCCGTCTCGAACGGCTATATTACGGTCTCAATTTTACCCGGGAGACCACCCCCCGGCTGTTCGACACCATAAGCAGCTACGGCGAACGTTTCTCGGCCCTTTTGCTTTCCTCGGCAATGCGGGCAAGGGGGGAAAAGTCTACCTGCCGCATGCCCCATGAAATCGGCCTGATCACTGACGGCAAGCATGGAGACGCCACTGCAGACCTGTCGAAAACCGAAAAACACTTTGCAGCCCGCCTGCTTCCGACGTTGAACGGCAGACAGATCACCTTCATCCCCGGTTTTTTCGGGGTCGGACCCTCCGGCGAGATCACCACCTTCGGTCGTGGCGGAAGCGACTACAGCGCAGCGGTGGTTACCTCGGCTTCGGGAGCCGAACGCCTGGAAATATGGAAAGACGTCGACGGGTTTTTGAGCGCCGACCCGCGCTTTATTTCCGAGGCCGGCCTGATTTCCGCCCTATCCTATGATGAAGCGGCAGAGCTGGCCTATTTCGGCGCCAAAATCCTGCACCCTCGCACCGTAGAGCCTTTGCGAAAAAAACGGCTGCCCATCGAGATCCGAAACACCATGCAGCCGGATATCGTTGGAAGCCGTATCACCGCCCACCGGACGGTATCTGCGCCGGTGGTCAAAAGTGTCACCCACTCCACCGATATCGGCATCCTGAATGTCCATGCGTCCGGGGTCGGCATGCGCAAGGGCATTTTGAGCCAGGTGGCGGCTCAGATCGCTGACAGCGGCATCAACATCCGGTCAGTGATCACCTCCCAGACCTGCATCAGTTTTTTACTCTCCCTAAAAGATCTGGAGCCGGGAAAAAAAGCGCTCCTGGGCATCAAACCCCGCCCATTCCGGCGTCTGGAAACAGTTGACGGCGCCGCATTGATCGGCATCGTCGGAGAAGGTCTTTCCCGGAAACCGGGAATTGCCGCCCGTTGCTTTACCGCGGCGGCGGAATGCCGGGTGAACATCGAAATGATTGCATTCGGCCCCTCACCGGTAGCCCTCTATTTTCTTGTCAGAAAAGCCAGCCTTCAAAAAGCAGTCGCTGCGATTCACTCTCATTTTTTCGGCCCCGCCCACTGTCGTTTGTAAAAAATTTTTCCATCGCGGACCGGGCGAGGCAGTGTTGACAAATTTCTTGACATTGCTTAGGTTTTTCATGTTCTGCCCGCAAGGCAGGCTCCGCTCTTCGATAGAATGAGTTCAACCCGCACGCTGCGGGCTCCCAGCCGATTGGATGGCGTCGCGTCCTCCCTTTCCCGGTTTTTGTCAGCTGTCTTGCGTATACCTGTTTTCCCCATCCCGATTTGCGGAGATTTCAGAACGTCTGAATACATGTGGGCGGAATGATGGCGACGATGGTTTCACCGCTGAGTCGCTGAGAACGCGGGCGATATGCAGAGAAGATTGTAAGGGTTTCTCTGCGCCCTTCGCATCTCCGCGGTGAGTACGGGTTGACCTGCAATGCGTCACCGAAGTTATGCCATCGGGCAGCAAGTTACAGGCTGCGCCGTTCCCGGGTTGCAGCCCGAACCTCACACGAAGGAGAGATTCATGAAAAAGGCTCAAAAAGGCGACAAGGTCAAGGTGCACTTTACCGGAACACTGGAAGACGGAACCGAGTTTGCGTCCTCCCGCCAGGATTCCCCTGTGGAATTCACCATCGGCGAAGGTGCGCTGATTCCCGGATTCGAGGAAGGCGCCATCGGTATGGCCGAAGGCGACCAAAAGACGATTCATCTGGAACCGACCGAGGCGTTCGGCGAAAAGCGTCCCGAACTGGTGTCAAAGGTTCCCAAAAACGCGATTCCGGATCACATCGAAATTTCGGTCGGCCTCCAGCTTCAAATGAATTCCCAGGCCGGCGATCCGATCCAGGTGACCGTGACCGATGTCAACGAAGAAGAGGTCACCATCGATGCCAATCCCCCCCTGGCGGGAAAACCGCTCACCTTCGAGATCGAACTGGTGCAGCTGGCCTAAGGCGTAAGGCGCTTCGCGCCGCTGGGAGGCTGGGACGCTGGAAGGCTGGGATGCCAGGAGGCTTGACCAGAACACAGCGAAAACTTTTTATCTATTTTTTTGCTTCCCAGCCTTCCAGCCTCCTGGCATCCCAGCATAGAAAGGCTACATCATCAGGTAAATAAAGGTGTACTCTCCGCCGTTGACGTCCACGGTGAGGTTTGCGCCGCGGGATTCGGCAAAAACGACCCAGGCGGGGCGCTGGCGGCTGCCGCATTCGAATTTCGGGTAAGATTCCCCCCGTTGTCGATCGTTCCAGGAAAGGAGCATCGCATTGGCGGCCCGCTGCCTGGCCTCACCGGTGGCGATCTCCTTGGCCCGGACAAAATCAAGGTCCGGGTCTTCCACCGTCAGTTTTACATGCTCCGGTGCGTACCGCGCCGGATCCGGATCGACTCTCATCGCTTGTTCCCCTAACGCCGCAAGGGCGGCTCTTTTTGTCAGGCTGCC
>CBFCZJ010000217.1:0-6751 GCA_965602445.1 uncultured Desulfobacterales bacterium
CCCGTTTCGAGAAGCGCAGGAAGAAGCGGGGCGCAGGGCGCCTTTTCTTTTGGTTCGTTTTCTTTGGGCGAGCAAAGAAAATGAACGATAAAAATAGAAAAAGTTCATTATATTATACAAGAAAAGTTTCATTCTTGATCAATCTGGTCGCGGACCCGGTCAGTGGCATGGCTGGATTCCGGGTCAAGCCCGGAATGACGGACTAACTATATCGAAGTTTCATCTAAGAAAAGAAGTGGCTTCCCCTGGATCGGGGTCCGAGATGATAGTTTATGGGTAATCCTCATCCGCCGGAACCACAACGTATTTCAGGCCGAAAAATCATTTTTCCCTAAAAAAGTTTGAAAGTTCTTCTGCCTCCTTCGGCGACAGATCAAACAAAGAGCCGGCCTCTTCCACGAGCTTTTTGAGCGGCTTTGGATCCTTGGCATACTGCCTTTCGGCCGAGATCCATTTCACCGCTTTGCGGACTTGTTCTCCTTCTGCCTGCATACTCATATGCCCTCGCTCGTTCATTGTTTGGAATTGATCAGATTAAACTACATCATCATCAACCCGTCATCCCGGCCGCAGCGAAGCGGAGAGCCGGGATCCAGCAAAATTCTGGATTCCGGCTGGAGTTTATCCCGCACTCGATGCGGGGCCGGAATGACGGAAACCTAAAAGGGGCGACTCGGACTTTTCAGGAAGCTATCAGCATCGATTACCCGAACACCAAATACCGAAAACCGAACACTAAACACCCGCCACTAAATTTCAGGCTTTTTCCTATGAAACTCCGTCGCTTTTTCAAAGGCTCCCGCCACCCGGATCAGGGTTTCTTCCTTGAAATAGGGGGCCAGCACCTGGAGTCCGATGGGAAGCCCTTCTGTCGAAAATCCGCATGGGACCGAGAGGCCCGGAATACCCGCCAGGTTGGCAGACAATGTAAAAATATCGGAAAGATACATGGTCAATGGATCGTCCGTTTTTTCCCCGATGGGAAACGCCGGTGTCGGGGCCACCGGACAGACCAGGGCATCGCATGTGGTAAAAGCCCGCCGGAAATCTTCCATGATCCGGGTCCGCACCTGGGAGGCCTTTCCGTAATAGGCGTCGTAGTAGCCGGCGGAAAGCGAATAGGTCCCGATGATGATCCGGCGCTGGACCTCGGGACCGAAGCCCCTGGACCGGGTTTTCCGGTACATGTCCATCAGGTCTTCGGCATCGTTTGCCCGGGCTCCGTATTTGACGCCGTCGTATCGGGCCAGGTTGGAGCTGGCTTCGCAGGGGGCGATCACGTAGTAGGCGGCGACCACGTATTCGGTCATGGGAAGGGAGACCTCCACGCACCGGGCGCCCAACCCCTCCAGGGTCTGAATCGCGCCGGCCACCGCCCGGCCGACTTCCGGATCGGTTCCTTCCGCTTGCAGGTATTCTTTAGGGAGTCCCAGGGTGACCCCGCCAAGATCCGGCGTGATGGCGGCCGGGTAATCGGGCACCGGCTCGGGCACCGATGTGGAATCCCTCTTGTCGTGTCCGGCCAGCACGTTCAGGAAAATGGCGCAGTCTTCCACGGATTTGGCCAGCGGCCCGATCTGGTCCAGGGAAGAGGCAAAGGCGACCAGGCCGAATCGGGAAACCCGGCCGTAGGTCGGCTTCAGGCCGACGATCCCGCAGTGGGATGCCGGTTGGCGGATCGATCCGCCGGTATCCGAGCCCAGGGCGCCCAGGCACATGTCTGCAGCCACGGCCGATGCCGAGCCGCCGCTGGAACCGCCTGGAATTCGGGACAGGTCCCACGGGTTCCGGGTGGGGCCGAACGCCGAGTGTTCGTTGGAAGAGCCCATGGCGAACTCGTCCATGTTCGTCTTTCCGACGAGAACGGTGTTTTGGGATTTGAGTTTTTCGATCACCGCGGCGCTGTATGGCGGAACAAAGTTTTCCAGGATTTTCGAGGCGCAGGTGGTTCGGATTCCCTCGGTGCAGATAACATCCTTGACGCCCAGGGGGATGCCGGTGAGGGGTTTGATCGTGCCTGCGGCAATGGCCCGATCGGCCGCCTCGGCTTCAGCCAGGGCCGATTCTTCAGATACGGTCAAAAAGGCGTTTACCTTCTCATCGATCGAATCGATGCGGTCCAACACGGACCGGGTCAGTTCCACCGAAGAAATCTCTTTTCTATCCAGCATTTTCCGTGCTTCGGCGATGGTCAGTTCATACGGCTGCATTCTGCCCTCTTCTCGAATCCGTATTCAGTTATTATAGCCGGGTGCTGTAAGATCCGGAATTCTGCTGACCGGAGGGATTCAAAATTCCAAATTCAAGATTCAAGATTCTCCGACGGGAGATTTATAGGAAATTTTTTTGGTCTTAACCGGCCAGTTTGATCAATTGTGAAACTTCCTACGGACGTTATCCCGGGTCTTCGCTTCGCTTCACCCGGGATCCAGGAGGTTTTAATCCACATGGGTCGAACTCCCCGCCCCTACCTGCGGGATGTCGATGGCCTCGTAGGGGCGGGCTTTACGCCCGACCGGAAAGAGATCCGAAGAAATAATCGCTCAATTTAGGATAATATTCTGATATTTTACCATTTTCCTTGTTACTTTTATATTTTTCTGCGGCGAAGCCGCCTTAATCATACCGTAGGCGGGCGAGCGTTTTATTCGCCCGCCTACGGTATGATTTTGGGCACCACGAAACAGCCGTTATCCTGCTCCGGGGCATTGGCCAGGGCACGATCGGTATCCAGGGGCTCTGCGAGTTCATCTTCCCGGAAGGCGTTGGTCAAAAAGATGGCATGGGACGTGGGGTCGATCCCGTCGGTGTCCACCTCGTTTAGCTTGTCGATATACAAAAGGATTTCACCGATTTGTCCGGCGAATTTCTCGACGGCCGCTTCATCCAGGTCGAGCCTGGCCAGATCGGCCACATATCGCACCTCGTCGTGGGTAATTTTCATTTTGAGGGTTCCCGGTTTGGGGGTTCATGGGTTCAGAGGTTCAGGGTTCAGAGGTTCAGGGTTCAGAGGTTCAGCACAATCGTAAAAAAGTCTTCGTTGCGTCGTGCCCGACCCCGGATCGGGTCCGGGGCAGGCGTTGATCCGGCATCCATAAATGGATATCCGCAGGAGTTTGTCCCGCACTTGATGCGAGGCGGGAATGACGGAAAAAGGAAAATTCGCAATTGTTGCGAAATCATCAAAGTTGATCCGGAATTATCAGTTTCACCGTAGGGAAATAGGTTCGGTATCGTTTTATGTCCCTTGTAATTAAATCCATTTTCAACACCGCCGCCTGGGCGCCGATGAAAAAAGATCGAGAATCACGTTGGAATCGACCAGGGCGCCGGTCATGCTTCGCCCCTGGTCAAGGCCATGATTTCGTCCGTGGTCATTTTAACGGTTGCCGTCCCTCTCAGGCGGTGAAACTTTCCAGGTCTTTGGTTGTTGGGCTTCTTTTTTACCAGATAAATTCGGCCTTTTTCCTCCACGAAATCGACTTCGCTGTCCGGCGTAATGCCAAATTTTTCTCGAATATGCTGGGGAATGGTGACCTGACTTTTGTTGTCACGCGCATGGCAGCACCTCCTGTAGAAGTAATACCGGTATAAGTATTACCTCGCCGGCTTCCATGTCAATCCCAGTTGCCTGGTCTTCTCATGTGAGACTTCGCCAAACCAAGTCCGTCATTCCGGACGAGCGAAGCGAAGATCCGGAATCCAGGTAAATGCTGGATTTCCCACGATCGGGGTCCGGGGCAGGCTTTGATCCGGCACCCAGGCCTTTCTGGATTCCGGGTCAAGCCCGGAATGACGGACTGGGAAGTTTCATGCTTGATCAAATTGGCCGTATAAAGCCAAGAAATCCGCATAAAATTCCTTCCGGTGAATTTTGAACCCCGCAGGTCAGCGGGGGTTGTCCTCGAAACACCAAACACGAAACACCAAACACTTTGTTCTATTTTTTAATCAGCATCGGCGCCAGCTCTGCGGATTTGAGGCTCTCCATGGTTTTTGCCGCGTCAGACGGCCCGGAAAACGATCCGATGCGCACCCGATGCCAGGTCCCCTTTCCTTGGATTTCGGCGCGCTCCCGGTAGGCGGGATAGCCGTGGGCCCGAAGCTGATCGACCATGGCATCTGCGGACTTCGCCTCCTTTAAAGAGGCCACCTGGACGGTGTAGGGCTTTTCCCCGGGTTCGGCAGGAGGGCCGGTTTGTGGTTTTTTGGCCGGCTTTTCCGGCGGCGCCGGCTTGTCAATCCGTGCAGGAGCGGGAGATTTTTTCTTTTCCCCGGCCTTTTGAGCCACAGGCCCTGGTTTTACGGTGTTTTTCTTTGTCGGCGCCGGCGGTTTCTCCGGCGCCGACTTTTTCAGGCTTTCGTAAAATTCCAGTTGGTCGGGGTTCTTTTCGCTGTCTTCGGAGATGCGAAACCGGAGTTTTTCCTTTTCCATGACCGCCTGCCGCAGGGAGGCAAGCTCGCTTTCAAGCGCTTCGATGTCGAAATGGACCGGCGAGGTCCCCCTGCCCACCAGAACCCCTAGTGCGAACATCCAGGCCGACACCGCCAGCAGAATGATCCATTGCCGGGATTTTTTCCGGGCCGGCACACGCTTCCGGTTTTCACCGGGGCTTTTTTTTTCGGTTTTCGCGGCGTGGGCCATTACATCTGTTCCGGTGCGGAGACCCCCATCAAGTCGAGGCCGTTTCGAATGACCTTTCGGACGGCTTCCACCAGGCAGCGGCGGCCCCGGGTGAGAACCGGGTCGTCGGTCAGGACGCGGTGTTTATTGTAGTAGGCATGAAATCCGGATGCAAGATCCATCAGGTAATAGGCGATCCGGTGGGGCTCCATCAGCCTGGCCGCGGTCTGCAGCACGATAGGGAACCGGGCCAGGGCCTTGATCAGCGCGATTTCTTCCGGTGTCTGGAGAACCTTGGCGGCTTTGCGATCCCATCCGGCAGCCGCCACCCCCCTTTCATCGGCCTTTTTGCCGATGCTGCTGATGCGGGCATGCACATACTGCACGTAGTAGACCGGGTTGTCATTGGTTTTTTGCTTGGCCAGTTCTAGATCGAAGTCCAGGGGGCTTTCGTAGTGGCGGGTCAGAAACAGGAATCGGGCCGCATCTTTTCCCACCTCGTCGACCACGTCTTTCAGGGTCACGAATTCGCCGGCCCGGGTGGACATGGCCACCGGCTCCCCGCCCCGCAGCAGATTGACGAGCTGGACGAGGATGACGTGAAACTGGTCCTTGTCCCGTCCCGAGGCCTGCACCGCGGCGGACATCCTGGGGATGTACCCGTGGTGGTCCGCCCCCCAGACGTCGATCACCTTAGAAAAGCCCCGCTCATATTTTTCCTGGTGGTAGGCGATGTCGGAGGCGAAATAGGTGGTCTCACCGTTGCTGCGCACCACCACCCGGTCCTTTTCATCGCCGAAATCCGTGCTTTTAAACCAGAGGGCGCCGTCTTTTTCGTAAGCCTGGCCGGTGCGGCGCAGGTTTTCGATGGCCTCCGCCACCTGCCCGGAATCATAGAGATGCTGCTCGCTGTACCAGCGGTCGTATTTGACGCCGAAAGCCGTCAAATCCTCCCGGATTCCGGAAAGAATCCGGGAGGCGGCATACCGTGCGCATTCGCCGACGGCGTCTTCTTCGTCCAAGGCCTCGATTTTTTTTCCCCGGGCATCTGAGATCTCCTCGGCCAACTCTACGATATATTGGCCCTGGTAAGCGTCTTTCGGAAATTCGACCGGGCGGCCCCATCGCTGAAGGAGTCGAAGGTAGACGCTGCGGCCCAGGGTGCGAATCTGCCGTCCGGAGTCGTTGATGTAGTATTCCCGCTGCACGTCGTATCCGCATGCCGACAGGATCGACGCCACCGCATCTCCCACGGCAGCGCCGCGGCCGTGGCCCACGTGCAGGGGGCCGGTGGGATTGGCGCTGACAAATTCCACCTGAACCCGCTCGCCGTTTCCGATGTTGGTGCGGCCGAATTGGGCATCCTCCCGATAGACGCTTTCCAAGACCGGAAGCCAGGATTCCGGGGCCAGGTGGAAATTCAAAAATCCGGGCCCGGCGATTTCTGTCCGCAGAATGACGTTTTCCGGATCGTCGATGTGTTCCACGATGATTTCTGCGATCTTGCGCGGGGCCATCTTCTGGACTGCAGCCATGGTCATGGCCAGGTTCGTTGAAAAATCGCCGTGGGCCCCGAGCTTGGGCTCTTCCACCTGCACTTCCGGAAAATCCGCCGAAGGAAGGGCTCCTGCCTCATGGGCCCGGCGGGCCGCCGCCAGGATCATCTGTTCGATTTTCTCTTTCATTCTTCTTGTGGGGTTTTCCGTTTATGTTGAAATTTGTTTTTTCGAAACTGGATAATCTGTTGAATCCTTGAAATAACTGAAAAAAACCGTCACACCCGCCAAAGCGGGGCTTCAGACGGGTAGATCAGGCATTGGGGAATTTCATAGACAAATGACCGTCATGCCCGCGGAGGCGGGCATCCAGGCATGTTTTGAAATCAACCGACTGGATGCCCGCCTCCGCGGGCATGACATAAAAAACTCCCCGACCCTTGGGTTAGATAGAGTTTCTGTGTTGGCAAGTCAAGGTTTTGAATTTGCTTGAATGACGGGCACTCCGTCAGCGCCCGTGTGACGATGCCGACCAAGGCTCGGGGTTTGGCCGGCATCACGGCGCCGCTACCCCATCCGTTCGGTTCGATCCGGCTGGTGGAAGAAGTGCCGGAATTTCGAATAGGGATAG
>CBFCZJ010000218.1:0-6728 GCA_965602445.1 uncultured Desulfobacterales bacterium
TGGCCTCCTTGGAGTTTTCGGCCACGGTGGTCGCACCCCGCACGCCGCGACAGACTACCGGCGCGGTGCCGGCCGGTTCGGTTTCGGTTGAATCGGACATGGGTACTCCACCTGGCGCTATGCGCCGCTGCAGGCTGGGAGGCCGGGAGGCTGGGATGCCAAAGAAAAAGGAAAAGTTTTCGTTTACTATTCCGTTGTTCTTAAGCCTCCCGGCATCCCAGCATCCCAGCATCCCAGCATTCTAGCCTACTGCTTCTTGTCCTTCATGGCGTTTTGCAGTTTTTCGGCAAGGTCGCTCATGGGCGCTGCAGATTTGGGCTGCTTGAAGTTCTTCCAGTCCCCTTCTTCTTTGACATCGCCCGGAGCCAGGGTGAGCTTCCGCTCCTGGGGATGGATCTCCTCAACGGTAACGGAAATCGAATCTCCGGCTTTGAGACCCTCCAAGGCAGCGGGCTTTTCGGCGCGGCTGAATTTCGATTTTGGAAGGAGGCCGGTGATCCCGGGCGCCAAAGAGACGAAGAGCCCGAATTTTTCCTTCTTCTCCACGGTCCCGTCCACCACCTGACCGACGCCGAACTTTTCATTCACTTCCAGCCAGGGGTCGCCCTCCGCATCCCGAAGGCTCAGGGAAATCCGGCGGCCGGCAAGATCGACTTCCTTGATCACCACCGACACCGTTTCTCCTTTGGAGACGACATCCTCCGGGTTGACAATCCGCTTTAGATAGCTCATCTCGCTGATGTGAACCAGCCCCTCGATGCCCGGAGCGAGCTCGACGAACGCGCCGAAGTTCATGCAGCGGGTGACCCTGCCGCTGACTTTTTCTCCCGGTTTGAATTGCTCCTCTACGCTCTGCCAGGGATCGGCCTCGACCTGTTTCACGGAAAGGCCGATCTTTTTTTGTCCCTTTTTTTTGCCGGGTTTGACTTCGAGCACCTTGACGGTCACTGTGTCGTCGGGCTTGACCGCTTCGCCGGGCGCATCCAGCCGCGTCCAGCTCAGCTCAGAGATGTGGACCATTCCCTCGACGCCGGGAATCAATTCGACGAACGCGCCGTAGGGCATGATATTGGTGACCCGACCCTGGAGCACATCGCCTTCCTTGAGTTCGGCGAAAAACGCCTTCTTTTCCTTTTCCATGGCCCGCTGCAGAAGCTTTTTGCGGGAGACCACGATGTTGCGGCCGTTCTCCTCGAACTGGCTGATCAGAAACTCAAAACTCTTTCCCACATAGTCTTCCGGGGTTTCCACGTACCGGACATCCATCTGGCTGATCGGGCAAAAGGCCCGCCGGCCGGCAACCGCCACGTTGAACCCACCCTTGCAGGTGGCGCTGACCTTTCCTTCCACGGGAATGCCCCCGGAGAAGGCATCCTGGAGCAGCGCAACCGCGCCGGCCCCGGAAACCGACCGGGAAAGGCGGATCTCGTGCTCGTCTATGGAAACCACGTAAAGCTCGATTTCGTCTCCCTCGCCGTAAGGCAGGTTTCCTTCCTCGTCGAGGAGCTCTTCGCGCTCGGCAACGCCGTCCACCTTGGACCCGGTGTCGACAAAGACCGCATCGTGTCCGACGGAAATGATCTTTCCCCGGATCTTGTCGCCCACCTGGAGGTCGTCGCTCATACCGGCTTCGTAAGACTCGAGAAGCTCGGCGAAACTGGGCTCCTGGTCTTCCTCTTTTTCCGATTTTTCTGAATCGAATTCTTCTGCCATGTCAAAGGCTCCCTCGTAAAATCGCCGGCGCGATTTTACTTGCATTTCGCGTACCGCGAAATGATTAGACCCGCAGCCCCGATGCGCGGGATTTCCGCTTCGCTCCAACGGGCTGCGGGGGATATAAGTTGGGCTGACACCGGTCCGTCACCTTCTCCGGAGAAAAAGGGGCGGTAGGCATCCCGCACTGCATACCGGGGAATCTTCAAATGAAAACATCCCGCAGCTTGGACAAGTGGATTAGGATCAATTCATCTATTTATCAAGGAAAAAGCGCAGAAAAACACGGAAACGCGCCGGGGCGTCTTACCGGGGCATGAAGCGGAGCTTCATTGGCTTTTGTAGTATTTTCCCGGAACACAAAACCAGTACTCAAATCGCGCATGCGATTTGATTACCAAGCGGGGGCGTTTCGAACACGGTTTTCGGAGGCGCTGCCCTGAGAGGGTGCTTCCGATATCGATCCGCCGAGCTTTTCGACAGCCGTCGGCACTTCCGAAAACGGGCCGACAAAATCGATGTCTGCCGGAGCCGCAACTTTTTTCCGGGACGCTGCGGTAAGAGAAATCGTGGCGTATCCGGCGTCGGTCGCGTCGGTGGTCAGATAGGTTTTCAGGCCAACCCGCCTGGCCTCCATGTCGGCTACCGGATCGTTTCCGACCATCAGACAGGAGGCCGGATGCCCCCGGAGCATGTCACAGATCTGGCGATAGTAGCCGACGTGCGGCTTGACAAAGAACATGTTTTCGATGTGGGTAAACAGGTCGAAATGACTGGGGACGATGCCGGCCCATCCCATGCGTGTTTCCTGGGCGGTGAGCGGAAACACCGGGTTGGAGGCAAGCACCAGCTTGAGGCTGGACCGGGAGAGCCGGGATAGAACTTCCTGGAGGCCGGAAGGGGCCGAAGCCGTCACCTGAATACGGGGATAGCCTTCGGCATAGAATCCCATGAACCGCTCCCAGACCCGCTCCCGGCCGGCAGCGCCGTCTGCGTCGAACCGGTCCAGGAAAAACTCCCGGTTGTTGACCCGTCCGCTGTTTTCACGCAGCCCGCGGGTGGCCGTCATGACTCTTTCTGTGAGCTCCTTTTCGGAAAACAGGTCCGAAAACCATGGAATGAGCCGTTCAAAGTACTGTTCCACGTAGGCTGTCTCGTCATACAACACCATGGTGTTGTCCAGATCCAGCAACACTGCTTCGATCATGGGATCTCCATTCTTTGCAGAAATATCATTCAGGCATCAGTATCCACGCTTTATTAGGAAATAATAAGAGGGATGTGGAAAGGTTCAAGGTTCAGAGGTTCCGGGGTTCCGGGGTTCAAGGGTTCAGAGGTTCAGAGGTTCAAGATGAGCCGCTGGCGCGACGTTCCAGGTTCAAGGTCCATGAAATCATAAAAAATCCCCGAAGCGTCATGCCGGACTCGATAAGCCTGCCCCGGACTCCGATCCGGGGGCATCCAGATGTACTTGAAATCACTGGATTCCGGATCTCGCTTCGCTCGTCCGGAATGACGAATAGGGCCAATTCGGACTTTTTACGAGGTCGTCAATCTTGAGCTTGAATTTTGAATCTTGAATTGACCCCTTCCCTTCGACTTCTCAAAGAAAGGTGACAAACCCCGGGAAAATCGGATAGGATGCTCAAAAACCCATTGGGAGGGATGCAATGAAAATTAGACGCAAAATGATCGCCGGTGTGATCGTGATCCTGTTTGTCCTGCCGCTGATGGCGGCATGCAGCCTGGAGCCGGACAGGGTCACAAAGGAAAACTACGACAAGCTCAAACTGGGGATGAGTTTCGAGCAGGTGTCCGAAGTTCTCGGTCTGCCTGCCGACACCTCGACCCGCTTCGGTCTCAAGGAGTACACCTGGGTGGAAAATGACCGCCACATTCACGCCAAGTTCATGGGCGACAGCGCCGTCTACTATTCCAGCAAGAACCTGAAAAAGAGCCCGCCTCCGAAAGGCACGAAGACGCCGGCGTGATAGGGGTTTGGGGTTCTGGGTTCAGGGGTTCTGGGTTCAGGGGTTCCGGGGTTCAGGGTTCAGAGGTTCCGGGTTCAGAGGTTCAGAGGTTCAGAGGTTTGGGGGTTCGGGGGTTCCAAGATCAAGATTCCAGCCCCGCCGTCCTGTGTGATTTCATTTTTTATTCGCCGCCTGTCGATTTCAGCTGCGAGATCGATACTAGGCGGCATTCCACGAGCCGGCAATCAGGGTCATCAAATCTTCGTTGTTTCTCACCTCCTGCACCGATCGCAGGCAAATACCCTCGTTCACCGCATAGGCGGCCATCTGCTGGATAATGCCGTTGATGTCGGCATCGGTCAGGTAGCTGCCGTCGGCCAGTTCCAAGCGCTCGATCCCTCCCCGGCCATGGAGCTGCCGGTCGATCTTTACCATGTCCTCGTCTCCATACTGCAGGTAGAGGTCTTGATGCCTTCTGAAAACGGCCACGCTTTCCCTTGACACCCCTTCATCGAACCGAACCGTGTCGTGTCCGCTGTCTTTTTTCCACCAGCACCAGCCGCCGTCTCTGTCGGAAACCCGGTCTTTTCCGTCCCCCGGACCGAACCGGTAAATGTCGTCGCCCCGGCCGCCGTCGAGTACGTCGTCACCGGGGCCGCCGACGAGGATGTCGTCTCCGTTGCTGCCGTCGATCCGGTCGTCACCCTCGTCTCCAAAAAGCCAATCGTCACCGGAACCTCCATCGAGCCGGTCGTCGCCCGCACCGCCGATCAGGGCGTCGTCTCCGTGGCCGCCGAAAAGAAAATCACGGCCCTTGTCCCCGTATAAAGTGTCATCCCCATCCCAGCCCCACAGGCGGTCTTTTCCGTTTCCGCCCACCAGCGTGTCGTTGCCGCTTTTGCCAAAAAGCCCGTCATTGCCGTCAGCGCCGAACAGGACATCGTTCTCGTTGGCGCCGAACAGGGCTTCGCTCTTCGAAGAGCCGTAGATCAGGTTCTTGACACCGAAGCGGCTGAACTTTTCTCTCCAGCGCTTCCACCAGCATCCGCAGTCGGTTCCAGCGATCCGCTGTTTGTCCAGGTACAGCGGACCTTCCAGGGTCCAAAGCTGTTTGACCCCGCTTTCCGGGGCGGCAAAATACCCGGCCAGGGTGATGCTGCCCTTGTTGCGCACCGCGATGAACAGGTCGTCCTGGGCCCGGGTCAGGGCCATGTCGTCTTTGCTGATGCCGTCCATCAGTATCTTGCCGGTGCCGCCTTCGCCCACCACCGCGGTGCCGCCTTCGAACACGTTCACCTTGAACAGCAGGTCGGTCCTGGCGGTACCGCCGTTTCCGTCGGAAACCTCCACCTGCACCCGGTCTTCGCCGGCAAAGTCCGCATCCGGGGTGTAGGTCCAACGGCCTTTTTCATCGATGTCAAAGGCGCCGCAGGTGGGGGCCGCCACCGCTGCAAAGGCCAGGGGGTCACCGTCCACGTCTTCGGCCGGGATGCTGCCGGACTGCTCGGCTGCGGCAAACAGGACGTACTGGAGCGATTCTGGTGCCGCCGGTGCGTCGTTGACCGGCACCACCGAAAAGTCGACATTGGCCGTGTCGCTGGAACCGTATTCGGTGGTGACAGAGATTTCCGCCTTGTCAGCGCCGTTGAAGTTCGCCTCGGGCGTGTAGATCCAGCGGCCCGCGTGGTCGATCTCCAGCCGGCCGTGCTGCGCCGGCTGGGTAACCGAATACGTCAGCATCCCCCCGCCAGGATTGACCACCGCAAGGTCGCCCGAAGCGATGGTATCTTCCCCCAAATCGACGGCGAAATCCTCCACCACCGGCGGGGCGGCCAGCACCTCGAACGAAAGCTCCGCCTCGGCAAAAGCGTCGTCTGGATCGGAGACTTTCACCACCGCCCGGTCGTCGCCGACGAACCGGTCGTGGGGCGTATAGGACCAGTTGCCTGTTTCATCGAGAAGGAGGGTCCCGTGTGCCGGTCCTTCTGCTACCGAAAAGGCAAGCGGATCATTCTCCACGTCCGAGGCCTCGATCTGCCCTTCGGCTTTCCGGATTTCCTTTAATGTATAGGCCTGGCTCGGATCGGCCGCTATCGGGGCATCGTTGACCGGGGATACAACAAACCGAAGGGTGGCCACGTCGGAGACCCCGCCGCCGGCGCCGCCGGTATCTGTGGCCGTCACCTGCACGGTGTCATCTCCGAAGAAGTTCTCTTCCGGGGTATAGGCAAAGAAGCCGTCGTCCTTCAGGACAAAGCTTCCGTTTTCGCTGTCCCGGCTGAGGGCAAAGGTGAGCGTTCCCGTGGCAAAGGCCGTTTCCACGACTCCTTCGGCTGCTCCATCTTCTTCGAGCACCACCGTGTCATTGCGCGATTGAAAAACGAAAAGGTTTTCGAGGGTCTGTGAACTTCCATCATCAAGCACGATGTTTTCGATTTTGTTTTGGGGCAGGGACCAGTTTTTCAGCGTAGCGGTGGTGCCATCGGGCAGAGCCACGAAAACATCGTATAGGGAGAGGTCTGCCTGGGCATGTTTTTCGATAAACGCATCGCCCCACGTATAGCCGCCTTCCACCACCAGGGCGTCGATGCCACCAAAGTCATGGTAGGTGTCGTGGCCGCCCCCCGGCCCGACGTGGTAGAAATGATCCCCCCCTTCTTCGCCGTCGCTTACGATCGTGTCATTTCCGGCATCGCCGTATACATGATCGTTTAACCCCATCGTAAAAATTTGATCGTCGCCGTCCCCGCCGTAAGCGGTGTTATTGCCTCCCCAGGTATAGATC
Source organism: uncultured Desulfobacterales bacterium (assembly GCA_965602445.1). Taxonomy (GTDB): domain Bacteria; phylum Desulfobacterota; class Desulfobacteria; order Desulfobacterales; family CAFBRK01; genus JAIPEL01. The sequence continues at coordinate 6,469 of CBFCZJ010000218.1, forward strand.
TTGTCATCTCCGCCCCCGGCGAAGATCACGTCGTTGCCGCAGCCCGACTCGATCGTGTCATGCCCGTCGGAGCTGTAGACGATATCGTCTCCGCCGCCGGCAATGATCCAGTGGTTGCCCATCCCCAGCGTAACCAAATCGTTTCCGTCGCCGGCCTGGACCTCGTGATTTCCGACACCAAGCGTGATGATGTCGTCTCCTGCCTTGGCGCATATTTCGTTGTCCCCCTCCAAGCCAAAGATCTCGTCATCGCCTTCGGA
>CBFCZJ010000219.1:0-6703 GCA_965602445.1 uncultured Desulfobacterales bacterium
TTTCCATTGCCACGGCCGGCTGCAATTTTCGCTGCGCGTTCTGCCAGAACTGGCAGATTTCACAGATCACTTCCGAGCGGAGCATGGTCGGCGACGGGCGGCCATTTCCGCCAAAAGAGGTGGCGGCACAGGCAGAGCAGAAGGGATGTGCCAGCATCGCCTATACCTATACGGAACCGACCATTTTCTTCGAATATGCCCGCGAGACCGCGCTGCTGGCCAGGGAAAAGGGAATCAAGAACGTGTTTGTCACCAACGGATACATGACCCGCCGGGCGCTGGATGACGCAGCCAAGTGGATCGACGCCGCCAACGTGGACCTCAAGGCCTGGAGCGACGACTATTACCAGGAGGTCTGCAAAGGCCGGCTCAAGCCGGTGCTGGACACCATCGGTTATATGAAGCGACTGGGCATCTGGGTGGAGGTGACGACCCTGGTCATTCCCGGGGACAATGACGCCGATGAAGACCTGCAAGGCATCGCGGGTTTTATCGCCGACGTCGGCACCGAGATTCCGTGGCACATCAGCCGGTTCCATCCGGACTACCAGTTCGGGGACCACGAATCCACGCCCATGGAGACCCTGGAAAAGGCAGAGCGCATCGGCAGGGAGGCCGGCTTGAAATACGTCTACATGGGAAATGTGGCCCGTGAAAGAGACACCCTGTGCCCTGAATGCGGAAAGCCGGTGGTGCAAAGATCGATGATGGGCGTGCGCGCCGTCAACCTGGACGACGGCAAATGCCGCCACTGCGGTGCGCCCGTCGACGGCGTCTGGAAGTAGGCATTAGCAGTCATCGATCGTTGGTCATTAGGGAGCCGATATCGTTCCTCCCCCTCGATGGGAGGATTCAAGATTCCAGGTTCAAGATTCAAGATTCTCCGAAAGGAATTTTTCAGAACCTTTTGACCTTAACCGCCCGGTTTGATCAATAGTGAAACTTTGCCTCGAAGCCTCTGATGGTGAAGGTACGCGCTCTGTCGCGTCCGTATTGCCAGCAATGACCCAATACCGGCCACGACGGAGCGTGGCCCTCCAACCTCCAAAACCCAAGGCGGGGGCAGATCGGTTATTGCCGCCGGGGCGTCCCGTTTGATCAAAAATGAAATTTTGCCTCGCAGCCGTGGTCTTTGTAGGGCACGACCTCCGTGTCGTGCCGCTGTGAACGGCACGGAGGCCGTTCACTACATCGACAGAGGCTTCGAAAGAAGTTTCACGTTTGATCAAATCCCGTTCGAGAACGGGACGGCGGGGCTGACATCTGACATCCGACATCTGATATCCGTTCCTTTCTGTCATCTGTCAACTGTCATCTGTCGTCTGTCATCAGTCCTCTGCCTGCCGCCCCGACCTGTCCGGCGTAGCCGAAGGCGACCTGTGGGGCGTAGCTCGTAGAGCGAAGACTCAAGACGGGTCATCTGTCATCTGTCATCCTTTTTTTGCTGACATCCGACCTCCGACATCTGATCTCTTTATTTCATGCCCCATGCCCTATGCTCCATGCCCGATCATCTCCTTAAACCCCTCCTCGTCCAGGACCTCGGTCCCCTCCTCATTGGCGTCGTCAAGTTTGCTTCCCGGGTTTTCCCCGGCCACCACGTAGTCTGTCCGACTGCTGACCGAAGAAGTGGCCCAGCCGCCGAGATCCTCCACGAGGGATTCTGCCTCGCTTCGGGTGTAGTCCGACAGGCTTCCGGTAAACACGAAGGTCTTGCCGCTCAGGGGCTGTTTTTTTTGACCGGACGGCATTTTTTTCACTTCGACGCCGGCATCGGAGAGTCTGTCGAGCACCCGCTGGTTTTCCTCTTCCTGAAAAAATTGAACGACGCTGCGGGCGATCTCAGGGCCGATTTCATCGATTGCTTCCAGGTCATCCTGCTCGGCGCTGCGCAGGTTTTCCAGGGTTTCGAACCGGGAAGCGATGATCTGGGCCACCCGCTGGCCCACGTGACGGATGCCCAGGGCGTATAAAAACCGGTCCAGTCGGGGGTTTCGGGTGTTCCGGATCGCCTTTACCAGATTGTCAGCGGACTTTTCGGCGAATCTTTCCAGCTCCACCAGGTCCTTTTTGGAAAGCCGGTACAAATCGGCCAAGTCGTTTACCAGTTCTTTTTCCACCAGGGCTTGCACCGTCTTTTCCCCCAGGCCGTCGATGTCCATGGCTTCGCGGGAGCCGTAGTGGAGAATTTTTCCGACAAGCTGGGGACGGCAGGAAAGCCCGGCGGGGCAAAGATGGTAGGCCCCTTCCCGGACGATCTCCGAGCCGCATGCCGGGCATTTGCCGGGCATGGAAAACGGCTGGTTCCTTTTTTTACCCGGTTCTTTGACCCGTTCGGCAATTTCGGGGATCACGTCGCCAGCCCTGGCTACCCGAACCGTGTCGCCGGGGCGAACGTCTTTTCGTTTGACTTCATCTGCGTTGTGAAGGCTTGCCCGGCTCACGGTCACGCCGCCCACATCGACGGGATCGAGCAGCGCCACCGGCGTCAGTTTTCCGGTGCGGCCGACCTGCACCACGATATTTTCCAACGTAGTGACCTCCTGCTTTGGCTCGAACTTCCAGGCTATTGCCCAACGCGGACTGCGATGTCGTGTGCCCAAAGTATTTCGCAGATCGAGATCGTCTAATTTGATTACCAGCCCGTCGATTTCATAGTCCAGGTCGCCCCGCTGCTCCGAAAGCTTCCTGTGATAGTTCTTGATCGTTTCCGAGGAGGAGGTCTTTTTGTTGAGCGACGACGTTTTCAGCCCCCAGGCGGAAAACAGGGAAAGCCCTTTCCAGTGGGAGTCGACCGACATGCCCTCGATCTTCAGAATGTCATAGAAAAAAATCTCCAGGGGCCGGTCGGCCACGTGGGTGGAATCGAGCTGCCGCATGGTTCCGGCGGCGGCGTTTCTCGGATTGGCAAACGGTTCTTTTCCCTTTTCGATCCGCTCCTTGTTCAGACGCTGAAAGCCCTGCCTGCTCATGAGCACTTCCCCGCGAACGGCAAGCAGCGAGGGGATTTTTTCTTTTTCCTGCAGATGCAGGGGTACGCTTCGAATGGTTCTCAGATTCCGGGAGACGTCTTCTCCCGTGGTTCCGTTTCCGCGCGTGGCACCGTATCGGAACCGGCCGTCTTCGTAAACGATCTCCACGGACAGGCCGTCGAACTTGGGCTCCATGACGTACTCGATTTTTTCCCGCTCGGCCGACTTTTTGATGAACCGGTGAAACTCGTCCAATTCCTTTTCTTCCAAAGCCGCGTTCAAACTGAGCATGGGCGCCGTGTGCTCCACCTTTTTCAATTCATCCACGGGCTCGGCGCCGACTCTCTGGGTCGGGGAGTTTTCGGACTGCAGGTCGGGAAAGGCTTCTTCCAGCTCCTGAAGGCGGTGAAAAAGCTTGTCGTAGAGGGCGTCGGAGATCTCCGGCTGGTTTTTCACATAATAGAGGTAGTCGTGGTAGTCGATCCCCTCCCGAAGGGCCTTGATCTCTTCTTTCGCCTCTTTTTTGCCAAGCTCCTCGACGTCCCCGAAATCGGCTTTGGGATTCTTTTTGAAATCCATGATTTGGCGTTCTCTTCTTGGAGTTCTGTTGAGGTTTGTCGGTGTTATTTGGAATCGCATAGGGCATCCGTCTTCGCCTCCAGCTACGCCGGACAAGTGGCGCATGGGACAAAAGACTGATGTCAGATGTCAGAGGTCAGGAACTGCCAGATATCAGATGTCGAATGTCCGATGTCGGCCCTGATGGTTTGCTGTCTTGTAGTCTTTTTGACATCCAAGTCTTGTCCTCTGTCCTCTGTCTTCTGTTTTTCTGACATCCGACCTCCGACATCTGATATCTGGTCCTTTCTGTCGTCTGTCCTCTGTCATCTGTCGTCTGGCCCTTCTCCGACATCGGACATCCGAAATCTGGTTCTATCCCTATGCCCTATGCTCTATGCTCCATGCTCTATGCCCTATGCGCAGTCTGTCTCCATCAGTCCCAGACTGTATTCCGTTCCAGTGCAAACGGTATTTGTCTGCAGACCACCGCGCCTATTTCAGCGAAAATCCGGAAATCTCGGGAATGCAGGATCCGGGTGGGGGGCTTCTGCGCTCTATATACAGGCCCCGCCCCATTGCCGTCCAGTCCGCGGCCAGCATAGTGTGTCAATGACATCCGAAATTGCACGGCCCAAGCGTTCTAAAATTTTTTTTGCATGCACGGGAGTCGGAGATCCTAAATTGACAGGATTCCCGAGACTCAACCAAACCAACGTTTTTTATCATATAGGGATTGTCTCACTGCCTTTGCATCGCGAAAGTTCCCATTCAGCGGCAAAATAGGACAGATGAAACGAAACGGAATTCTGACAATCCCTATAAAGGAGCGATCGATGCACGAATATATTCGCTGGTTCGAAGACCTCGATTCGAACGACACCCCCGAAGTAGGCGGCAAAAATTCCTCCCTGGGGGAGATGATCCAAAGCCTTCAAGAGGAAAACATCCGGGTCCCAAACGGGTTTGCCACCACGGCCAAAGCCTACCGGGCGTTTGTCGAGGAAAACGATTTGGAAGACCGAATCCGGTCTTTGATCGAAGAGTGGAAGTCGGAGGAAAAACCCCTTGAAAAGGCAGGGGAGTCCATTCGCCGCCTGTTCCGACACGGGGACATCCCCGACGAACTGGCCGAGTCGGTCCGAGACGCATACAAAAAATTGGGCCGGCAGTACGACGAAGAGGAAGTAGACGTTGCCGCCCGGAGCAGCGCCACGGCCGAGGACCTGCCGGAAGCCAGCTTTGCCGGACAGCAGGAAACCTTCTTGAACATCTCCGGCGCAGACGATTTGCTCCATGCATGCCGCAAGTGCTTTGCATCCCTGTTTACCGACCGGGCCATCTCCTACCGGGAAGAAAAGGGCTTCGACCATTTGAAAGTCGCCCTTTCCGTCGGCGTTCAGAAAATGGTGCGCTCCGACAAGGCAAGCGCCGGGGTGATGTTCACCATTGACACGGATTCGGGCTTCCCGGATGTGGTGGTCATCGATGCATCCTGGGGCCTGGGAGAAAACGTGGTCCAGGGGACGGTTACCCCCGACGAATACGTCGTGTTCAAACCCCTGCTGGAATCAGGACGCTATTCGCCCATCATCGAAAAAACCCTGGGCCGGAAAGAAAAGAAAATGGTGTATGCCGCCGGCGGCAGCGCCACCACCCGCAATACCGATACGCCCAAAGAGGAGCGTCTGCGCATCGTGCTGGAGGACGACGAGATTCTGCAGCTCGCCCGATGGGGCTGCGCCATCGAAGACCACTACGGCAAGCCCATGGACATCGAGTGGGCCAAGGACGGAAATTCCGGTGAGCTGTTCATCGTCCAGGCCCGGCCCGAGACCGTTCAATCCCAAAAGGCTGCCGGCAGCCTGAAGAGCTACCGGCTGAAGGAAAAAGGGGAGCGCATCGCCTCCGGGCTGGCCATCGGCCAGGCGATTGCCGCCGGCAAGGTCTCCATGATCCGAAGCGCGGACCAGATCTCGGAGTTCGAAAAAGGGACGGTGCTGGTCACTGAGATGACCGATCCGGACTGGGTCCCGATCATGAAGCAGGCCGCCGGGATCGTCACCGATTACGGCGGCCGAACAAGCCACGCGGCCATCGTGAGCCGCGAACTTGGCATCGCCGCCGTGGTAGGCTGCGGCAACGCCACAGAGAAGCTGGAAAGCGGCCGGAAGATCACCATTTCCTGCGCCGAAGGCGACCAGGGATACGTCTATGACGGCATTCTCGATTACGAGGAAAAAGAAATCGACCTGGAATCGATACCGGAAACCGACACCCAGATCATGATGAACATCGCCAGTCCGCCTGCGGCGTTTCGCTGGTGGCGTCTTCCCAGCCACGGCATCGGCCTGGCACGGATGGAATACGTGATCAACAATGTGATCAAGGCCCATCCCATGGCGCTTGTCCACTTCGACAGTCTAAAAGACGACGAAGACCGGCGCAGAATCGAAGAGCTCACCCGGGGATACGAAGACAAGACCGAGTACTTCGTGGACCATCTTGCCATGGGCCTGGCCAAGATCGCATCCTCCCAGTATCCGGATCCGGTCATCGTGCGGATGAGCGACTTCAAGACCAACGAGTATGCGAACCTGGTCGGCGGCAAGGGATTCGAACCGAAGGAATCCAATCCCATGCTCGGCTTCCGGGGTGCCTCCCGCTACTACAGCGACGACTACCGCGACGGATTTACCCTCGAATGCAGGGCCATCGGCAAAGTCCGGGAAACCATGGGGCTTTCCAATGTAGTGGTGATGATCCCCTTCTGCCGAACCGTGAAAGAAGCCGAAAAGGTGCTGGCGGTAATGGCGGGAAACGGTCTTGAGCGTGGCCGCAACGACCTTGAGGTCTATGTCATGGCCGAAATCCCCTCGAATATCATCCTGGCCGAGCAGTTTGCCGAGGTGTTCGACGGGTTTTCCATCGGATCCAACGATTTGACCCAGCTCATCCTCGGCGTGGACCGGGATTCGGAAAAGCTGGCCGATCTGTTCGACGAAAAAAACGAAGCGGTCAAGCGAAGCATTCAAAGCCTTATCGAATCGGCCCACAAGGCCGGCCGAAAGGTCGGCATCTGCGGCCAGGCGCCCAGCGACCACCCGGATTTTGCCGCTTTTTTGGTCGAGGCAGGAATCGATTCCATCTCCCTGAATCCGGACAGCGTCATC
>CBFCZJ010000220.1:0-6670 GCA_965602445.1 uncultured Desulfobacterales bacterium
CTTTGAGTTGATCACTGCACCGGAGCTGAACATTCTCACCTACCGGCACTGCCCACGGTGGCTGCAGCAGCGGTTCGAAGCCTGCGGGAAGGAAGAAAGAGGGGCGATCAACGAACGGTTGAACCGCATCAACCGCGACCTCCAGCGACGCCAGCGGGAGGCCGGCAAGAGCTTTGTCTCCCGGACGACCCTGTCCGGACCGGCGACGAACAATGAACAGATCGTCGTGCTTCGCGCCGTGATCATGAACCCGATGACCACGGTCGGTGTCTTGGAGGAGATTCTCGACGAGCAGGAGCAGATAGTTGCTGCAATGAATGACCCGGCTGCCCTGGAAAACGAGCCCTGAGCCGATCAGCGATGAGAGGGCAAAAGCCCGGAAAGACGGCGGCGCGCCGCTCCCAAGGCCCGACGCAGGTAAACGGCCGCCAGCGCCGCGGCCAGCCGGGGCACCCACAGCCAGACCGGAGCGATGCCAAGCGCCATGAACAGCAGCGGATCTTCGATGATGGAGTGGTTGATCCCGACGGAAAGATGCAGCTCTTCCAGGTCCTGATCGGTAAAGCGCCCGTTTCGGGCCTCTTCTACGATGACCGCCGCCCCGTAGGTGAGGCCGAATACAGCGCCGGTCAGCCACAGGACTCCCACCTGCCGCTTGAGGCCCAGCATCCGCAGCAGGGGGGCGACCAGCCGCACCAGGATTTCGATTCCCCCGATCGCTTTGGTGACCTCCAAGATGACCATCAGGGGAAGAAGAATGGCGAACATTTTGGCGGCAAGAAGCGCAATCGAGGCGGTCCAGTCAATTGCAAAAGCGGAGAAAGACTGCCGCAGCGCATCCGCCGCGGAGACGGTCTGGTTCTCAACAGGCGCCGCATTCAGCACCCAGGACACCGCCGCAACCGCTGCCACCGATGCGGCCAGCCGAGAGACGGCGGCCTTCCAGAATGCGAGCCCCGAGCGGTCCTGTATGATGCTTTCCTGGATCAGGTTGTGGGAGATCAGCAAAAAAACGGCGATGAGGGTCTGCTCGGTCAGGTGCAGCGGAAGGGCGGTCATCGCCGCGATGCCCCCGTATATGCCGGCAAACAGGCCTACCAGCAGGGGAACCGCCGCGGCGGCGGAAAGGCCCATCAACCCCAATACCGGGCTGAGCACCCCGTCGAGCCGGTATAGCCAGCCGCTGTATTCGATCAGCGCCACGGCGGCCGACACCGGCACCACGATTTTCATCAGCCACAGGTAGCTGCGCCATCCACGGACAAGCCCCTCTTTGGCCGCCTGCCGCATTGCTGTTTTCCGATCCATCGAAAAAACCTCTCTTTCGGGATTCATCCATTTCGCTCTTGTCAGCGCCGAAACCCAAAAGTGGAATGATGGTTTGCCTATTAAAGACTTTCTATAAAATCAGGAGAGGAGGTTGCCCGGCCGGCAGGCCAGGCTCTCGAAGATGAGGTCTCGCAGCTTCTGGCGAAGAACGCTGTAGGAATAAACGGTTGCGGCGATCTGGTAATTTTTTTCCACCATCTTCTTCCGACGCTCCGGATCTGACAGCACTTCCCGGGTGAGCTTGACGGCCCGCCGGTTGACATACCCGTCGATTTCGATCACGTCAAACCCTTTCGGCTTGATGTCCATGGAATAGATGGAGTAGGCGTTGACCACGATCGGTTTTTTGAAATAGATGGCCTCCAAAAACGCGTTGCCGAACCCTTCGAAGTTGGATGGATAGGTCACCAGGTCGGCGTGGGGATAGATGTCGAACAGGGTGTAGATCTTTTCGCCGGTTTCGGTATATCCGCGCTTTTCGTTGATGATCTCCGACACGAACCGAGTGTCCACATTCAGGATCTTGGAGTACTCCCGAACCCGCAGCTCGTATCCGTATCCTTCGTCTCCGGAGGCATGGGAGATCACCAGCTTTGCTTTGGGGCCCAGACGGTGGGCCAGTTCGATGGCGTGCTCGATTCCCTTGCGCTGGACCACCCGGGTCGGCTGCAAGATCAGCAGATCGTCTTCGGCGATGTCCAGGGCCTTTCGGACGTCGGCGGCGTATTCGTCCAGGGGGGGCGGCGGATTGTCAAAGTCCATGACATTCGGAATGATATGGGCCGAGATGCCGGTGCGAAGACTGAGCTGGTTGTCCGCAGAAGAGTTGATCACGACATTCTTGATCTGGGGCATATGCGGCGGAAAGGCCATGTTCAAGTAGTCCCAGACCGCGTTTCTCAAGAAGTGCTTTCGTTCCCAGAAAAAGTCGTGATGATGGGCGATGGTCGGTATGCCGGTTTCGGCGATGACCTCGGTGATGGCGATGCCCAGGGGGATATTCAGGGGGATGGCCAGCGCGTTTTGCGGCACCAGAAGATCGATGCCGAACTTGTGAATGAACCGGTAGAGTTCGGCTTTGAGCTGTTCGGCAATCTGGTGTATTTTGGCAGTGACGGCGCGCTTGCGAAGCTTGACGCCGAAGCAGTGTTTGTGGATATCCCGGATTTCCGGATGCATGAAATGCGCCTCGGGCACCTGGTAGGAGACTTCCGGAGGGCGGTCGATTTCCCCGGCAAAGTAGAAGCAGTCAAATCCTTCCTGTTCGAAGATCTCGGCCCACTTGCCGGTCTCCAGGGAGACGCCGTCTGTCCCGGCCAACCTCGTGGAAACAAAACCGACCTGATGTCGCTCCCCGCAAAAAATACAGTACGGCCGGGATTTGCGGCTTATCGGCTCTTCCACGGTTCCTCCTTTCCTTTCGGAGGGTTCATTGCGGGCGGATATGATCGCAGCCCGTTTTTTCGAGGTCGGCCACCTCCCGGTGACGGAAGCAGCCGATCAGGTGGTCGTTGACCATGCCAACGGCCTGCATGTGGGCATAGCATATCGTCGGGCCCACGAAGGAAAAGCCACGCTGCTTCAGGTCGCGGCTCATGGCTTCGGATGTGGGCGTTCGGGCCGGCACCTGCGCCGTATTTTTCCACCGATGCTGGACCGGTCTGCCGTCGGTGAACTGCCACATGTAGCGGGCGAAGCTTCCGAACGCCTCCCGGACCTGAAGAAAGGCCCGGGCGTTTTTTACCGCCGCCTCGATTTTCCGCCGGTTTCTCACCAGGCCCGGATCGGTCATGAGCCGGGCGATTTTCGCCTCCCCATATCGGGCCACTTTCTCCGGTTCGAACCGGTCGAACGCCCGGCGGTAATTCTCTCTTTTTTTGAGGATCGTCAGCCAGCTCAGCCCGGCCTGGGCGCCTTCGAGGATGAGAAACTCGAACAGCCTGCGGTCGTCGTTAACCGGCACGCCCCACTCGACGTCGTGGTAGCGGATATAGAGCGGGTCTGCTCCGGCCCAAGGGCATCGGGAAATTTCGGTGTGTTCCATGGAAGCTTCTTTCAATCGGCAGGGTCGCCCCCGATGGGGCGCAACCACCTGACCGAACGGCCTCGATCTCCAACATAAACCAGATACCGGGCAAATATCCGATTTTCAACCCAAAAGCAAGGAAAGGAAACCTTGCGCAGGCCTTGACAGATCGTTGAACCGGCGATACGTTTCAGCCACATTGACACCAGTGATTCTTTCGGGGTGGCGGTAGCGGCCTGAGATCATACCCGCAGAACCTGATCTGGGTAATGCCAGCGCAGGGAAAAGAAAATCAGGTATTCATCGGCGGCCGCCCCTCGAACAGGGACGGCTTTTTTGTTTTTGGACCGGTTCCCGGAAGCCGTCCGGGCCGCTGGGAGGCCGGGAGGCCGGGAAGCAAGAAGGCTGGGAGGCGGGGACGCTGGGAGGCGGGGACGCAAGAAGCGAAAAAGAGAAATCAATATAAGATGCTGAAGTGCAGATCCGGCTGAGAGTTGGAAAGAGGGGTTGTGCTCGTTTTTTTAAGCCTCCTGGCGTCCCAGCCTCCAGCCTCCCAGCCGATACAGCAGGTTTTTGAAAGGTATCCATAGAACGGAGAGAAAAGAGAACGGAGAGAAAAAGATGACTGATTTTGCCGAAAAAGCCGCCAGAAATCTGGCACGGGTAAGAGAGAAAAAGCCCCTGGTGCACAACATCACCAACTACGTGGTCATGAATTCGACGGCAAATGCCCTGCTTTCCATGGGGGCCTCTCCGGTCATGGCCCATGCGGCCAACGAAGTCGAGGAGATGGTGGCCATTGCCGGCGCCCTGGTGCTCAACATCGGCACCCTGAACGACGACTGGGTGGCCGGCATGCTGCGCGCCGCCGGCAAGGCCGGGGCCATGGGAAAGCCGATCGTTCTGGATCCGGTGGGCGCCGGCGCCACGCAGCTTCGGACGGTATCCGCCCGCGCCCTCATCGCCGAGGCGACGCCTGCGGTCATCCGGGGCAACGCCTCGGAGGTACTTGCCCTCGGCGAAGGGGCAGCGGGTACCAAGGGGGTGGATGCCATCCACTCGGTGGACGCCGCCGCCGGTGCGGCCCGGACGCTTGCGCGGGAAATCGGCACGGTGCTGGCCATTACCGGCCCGGAAGACCTCGTCACCGACGGGCGGCGCACGGTACGGGTGCAAAACGGCCATCCGCTCATGAGTATGGTCACCGGAACCGGCTGCATGGCAACAGCCGTAACCGGCGCTTTTCTAGCGGTAGACGAAGATCCCCTGAGGGCTGCGGCAACGGCCCTGGCCTATTTCGGACTCGCCGGGGAGGTGGCATCCGGCCAGGCCTCTGCACCGGGAAGCTATGCCGTTTCCCTGATCGACGCCCTGTTCACCATCACCCCGGAAAAGCTCCGGGCCGGGGTCCGCATCAAAGAGGATCGATGAAACCGGACGCCGTCGACTATGGGCTTTACCTGGTCACCGATCGGGGGCTTTCCAGGGGACGTTCCACGATAGAAGTGGTGGCTGCGGCGGTTCGGGGCGGGGTGACCGTGGTCCAGTTCCGGGAAAAGGAGGCCGAAACCCGGGACTTTGTCAAAGAGGCGCTGGCGGTCCATTGCCTGCTCGAGGACCGGGGAATTCCAATGATCGTCAACGACCGCATCGACGTGGCCCTGGCCGTTTCCGCCGACGGGGTTCATCTCGGCCAGAAGGACATGCCGATCGAAATGGCACGGAAAATTCTGGGGCCGGACAAGATCATCGGGATTTCCGCAGAATCCGTGGCCGACGCCGTGGCCGCCGAAAAGGCCGGGGCAGACTACCTTGGGGTCAGCCCCATCTATGCCACACCGACCAAGACCGACACGGCTGCGGCCCTTGGTCTGGAAGGGCTTCGGCAGATCCGGGAGGCGGTCGATCTTCCCCTGGTCGGCATCGGCGGCCTGAATGCCCGAAACGCCGCAGAGGCGATCCGGCATGGGGCAGACGGGGTGGCTGTGGTGTCTGCCATCGTTTCGGCCGACGATCCGGAAAAGGCCGCCCGGGAGCTTTCCAAGATCGTGGCGGAAGCCAAGTGCTCGATGGCATAATTGCGGTGAAATATTCGCTGCCATAACTGGCGGCGAAGGGCCTCTAATCGATTCGCAAAAGCGAATCTATCTGCAGCGAGGGCGTTGTGGGCCTAAAAGAAATCGGAGAATTCGGCTTTATCCGGCGGATCCAGACCGGCTGCCTGGTCCGGCCCGAAGGGGTGGTCAAGGCGATCGGCGACGATGCGGCCGTCTTCCGGCCCGAACCGGACCGGCTCGGTCTGATCACCGCCGATCTTTTGGTGGAGCGGGTTCACTTCTTGCGGGACCGGATCTCAGGACAGGAGCTGGGGCACAAGTCCCTGGCCGTCAACCTCAGCGACATTGCCGCCATGGGAGGGACGGCCCGGGAGGCGATCGTGAGCCTGGCGATTCCCGAAGACTGTCCGCTGGCCTACCTGGATGCATTCTATGAAGGGATGAAGAAGCTGGCCGGAAAGTACCGGGTCAACATTCTCGGCGGGGACACCACCGGGTCCAGGGCCGATTTGACGATCAACGTCACCGTGATCGGATCGGTCCCCGAAGCGCAGCTGCTGCTTCGAAGCGGCGCCCGCATCGGCGACATCGTATGTGCCACCGGCCAGTTGGGCGACAGCCGGGCCGGGCTGCAGCTTTTGATCGACGGCGTCGACGCCGGTGAAGAACCATGGACGATGCTGCGGCGGGCCCATGTGCGGCCCGAGCCGCATCTGGAAGAGGGCCGGATGCTTGCCGCTGCCGGGGGCGTTACCGCGGCCATCGACGTGAGCGACGGGCTCAGCAGCGACATCGGGCACATCGCCGAAGAAAGCGGCGTCGGCGTCCGGCTGCTTGCTGAAAAAATCCCGGTTTCCGACGCGCTGAAAACGTTCTGCACGAGATTTGACCGCGGCGATCCCGCAGCCTGGGCCCTGGCCGGCGGGGAAGACTACTGCCTGCTGTGCACCATTTCCCCGGATGCGGCAGACAAGGTTTGCGCTGCCTTTGCCGAGGCCTTCGGCCGGCCCCTTCACCGTATCGGCACGATCGTCAAGCCGGGCACCTTCGAGGTCATCGATGCAGACGGACGGGCCGTGCCCCTGGAAAAGACGGGATGGGATCATTTTCGTTAAATGGTTGATTCGTTGATTGGTTGAATGGTCAAGTGGGAAAAAGAAAGATGGCCGCCCCGTCGCCGGCTGGCTCAGCGTCCCGATGGATCAAAATCGAAAAACAACTCGACAATTGAACCGGCTTTCTCCGAATCGACCATTTA
>CBFCZJ010000221.1:0-6662 GCA_965602445.1 uncultured Desulfobacterales bacterium
GCCAATATAGAGCGCTTGTCAAAATAACATTCCGATTATGACTCAACTTTCGGGTCTTGTCTCCAAGTGGAGCGAAATGGGTGATTTGATGGCGGTATACGCTGTCTGAGCCCCTTAGGATACCTTATATCAGCGCCCGCGCTGTGCGATCCTTGATTGCCGCTGCCCTTCAGCCACCCCATTGATTTTGATGATATCTTGGCCTGCGCTGATATTAGGTATTCTTTGGGGCGAGTTCGTATACCGGCAGCAAATTATCCATTTCGCGGCGTCATGAATCCCGAAAGTTGAGTTATGACAGTCCCTATTCTGACAAGCGCCTGAAAAGCCCCCTGCTTTCTACCGGCTGCGCAGGTCCTTGGCCGCCGCCTTGGCCTGGTTGGCCAGGTCGCTTTCTTCCGGTGCCAGCTTCGCCGCTGTTTCGTAATGCGTAAGCGCCTCGGAAGTCCGCCCGGCCAAGGCGTAGGCCTTTGCCAGATCGTAGTGAAACTGGCCGACCTGAGGCGCCTTTTCCACAACCTTTTCCAGCTCACGGATCGCCTCGTCCAGCATCCCCCGTTCCATGTAGGTAAGACCGAGCCACTGCCGGGCACGGGCATATTCGGGACGCAGTCCCAGCGCCTCCTTGAAATACCTTTCTGCGGTCGGGTAGTCTTGTTTCATGAAGTAGGCGCGGCCCAGGTTAAACAGGGGATAATGGGGGCTGGCATAGAGAATATCCTGATTCAACTCTTCGAAAATCAATATCGCCTGGTCGATCTCCCCCTTGGCCAGGTAGGCGGTTCCCAGGTTGTTTTTCGCCGGCGAGTAATCGGGCCGGATCTCAAGGGCTTTCTTGAAATGAAAGATGGCTTTATCCAGGCGCTCCTTGGCCATGTAGGCCACCCCAAGGTCTCCATGGAGCAGGTGGTCTTCCGGGTACAGGCTTTCGGCCTTGAGCAGCTCCCGCAGAGCGAGGGTGGTCTTTCCCGCCACCAGATATGCTTCTCCCATGTTCCGGTAGGCCTCGGCCTCCTTCTTTTTCTGAACCAGTTCAGCGCCGGTGGCACATGACAAAAGGCCGATGCACAGCGCAAGAGCGAGAACCGCGCGGCCTGCCGCGAAGGCTCTGTTGCGTTTTATCGATTGGATCTGTTCCATTTGACTGCTCCGTTTGTGTGGATCGAGTCGGCTTGATGTCCCCGCACCGGCCCGATTCGGTTCACGAGGCCCCGATCTCTTTTCCGTATCCCACCTGAACGATCCGGACCCCGCGGCTGCGAATAAAATCGGCGATGCGATGGTGCAGTTTCCCCGCCGACAGCAGGAGGCGGGAATCGTTTTCGGTCTCCACCAGAACGCCGGAAATTGTCACCGCGACGTTGTAGGGGCCGGGCCGATCCGCCCCCATAAAGGTCGGATCGACGCGGTAGTTTAGATCCGCCGCCTTAAGAAGGGTCAACATGATTGTGCGCCGGTCTTTGTCGGGAACCTGAACGATCGAAAATCCGGCCTTTTCAATGGCCGCAATCGCATCCCCGTATAGATCGCCGAAATCGACGAGAAATTCCCTTCCGCCAGGTGCTGCGGCCAGATTGCTTTGGGCGCTGACCTGAACGCCGGCGTAAGGAAAGGAGATGTTGACGCTCGGCGAATAATGGCAGCCCATCTCGGTGAGCACCTCCTGGACAAAAGACCGTCTGTCTGCCGCGTCGATCCGGCGGATGGAGTCCTCTTGAACGCCGATGATGCCCCTGACCCCTTTTTGATCATCTATTTCGCAAATCTCGCGAAGCAGGATGTCGTGCTCTTCCAGGTACCGGGCAATGGCCCCCGGCGTCCGCCGGGTGCAATCCTCTATGGGAAGGATGCATACCCTTCCAACGACGCCGGAATCGTCTATGGTCCTGCCCGTGATCCAGCGCGCCTGGATTTCCATTCTTACCCCGTTGTCGGAAACGACAAGCCGGTCCATGGGCCGGGCCCGCCCCGTGCCGTCCAACACCGCCTGAACGATCTCGACGGCCGCCCAGTCAGGCGAAAACGGGACGGTATCGATCCTCTCGATCTCGGAATCGAGCGCTTCGAGCGCCTTGCTCTCGGAAGAATTCACCAGCGGGAGCAGCGCCATCCTCCCGTCTGGAAATCTCATGGCCGGTACCCGGGAAAGATCGAGGCGAAAATCGTCGCTGTCTTGCCGGGGAAAAAAATAGGCGCCCCGATCCAGCAACTCGGCCCCCAGGGCCTCGGCTGCCTTTTTGAGAGGCGATTGCAGTTTTTGCGCCTGCGCTGCGGCGCGGACCCCGGCGCGGGTGTTTTCCGGCGCGGTCCTCGTGTCTCGGGTCGGGTTCGGCGTCCCTTTTGCCGCCTTCGCGTACCAGCGGGGGTCCCTTGCAGAGGGCGTGGGCAGCCGCAGGACCTGTCCGGCATAGATCCTGTCTATATCGGTCACGGCCGGATTGAGCATTCGAAACAACCGAACCCCTTTCCGGTAGGCGTCTGATCCGTATCTTCCAAACCGGGAGGCAATGAGTTTGGACACGCAGTCTCCAGCCCGCGTCAGATAGCGGTCCGTATGGCGCTTGAGTCCCTCCGGCGCACTGCCGATGGTCACGTAGGGGATGGTGACCACCCCGGAGGACTGCCCCGGCATTTCGTTGGATCGAAGCACCCTCAGGGGGATTGAAATCTGCTGCCCCGGCCGGATCAGGTTGATGTCGTGGATGTGGGGATTGATTCGCTGAAAGACGGCAAGAAACTCGGGAAAGTCTGCGGCGGCAATCTCGCCTTTTTGCCGCAACAGTTTCAGTACATAGTCGTTTTTCTGTACGATGTATGGATCGCAGAGAATTTCCCGTCCCCGGTCTATTTGCACCCGGTAGCTTTTATACAGAAATGCGCCCTCTGCCCCGGGAGCACGCCAGGCCATCGAACAGATCAAAGCCGCCAGAACGACCGTCGCGCACCGCAGAAAAGGGTTCATAAGATCAATTCTTCTTTAGATCCAACCGACGGGCAATTTCTTCGGTGGTCAGGGAAACAAACCGTTCAAAGTCTTCTCCGGTCAAGGGGCGGCCCGGTTCCGGAACCCGGGCAAGACCGTCCGGACGCACGAGCTTTGGCCGGTTGATCAGCGCCGGCTCCGGGCAGATCTCGAAATCTTCCGGAAAGCCTTCCTCGAAGTACATCTCCTGAAAACCGGCAAATTTCAGCGCGTGGGCGGTGGAATCGACCACGGCGGTATCGGTGGGACTCACGATTCCCTGCTTTCGGGCCCTGACCAGTCCGGCTAAGGATTCTCCTCCCTGGGTGCAGGCGATGTGCCCGTTTCGATTCGCCACCAGCTCCCAGTCCATGATCTCCTGTTCGGGAACCTGCACGAAGAACACCCGCTGCTCGCCTGCAGTTTCGTCGTACTGGCCGGCCAGGCGAATCACCCGGGGCATGGAAACCGGATTGCCGATCATCGCCGCCTGAGCAACGCTGGATCGCACCGAGACCGGGACGAACTTGCGCCGAGCCGGGTCCGGCTCCTGATAATATCGATAGACCGGATCGGCATGCGCTGACTGTACGCCGATAATCTTGGGCAGACCGTCGATCACTCCGATTTCGTAAAACTTGAGAAACCCGCTCATCACCGCCGTGATGTTGCCGGCATTTCCTACCGGCACCACCACCGCCTTGTCGGTCATCTCGTATTCGAAATCCTGGGCGAGCTCATAGGAATATGACTCCTGTCCGAGAATTCGCCAGGCATTCTTTGAATTGAGCAGCGCAACGTTGTATCGCTCGCTCAGGGCCTCGACCACTTTCATGCAGTCATCGAAGACGCCGGGGATTTCAAACACGGCCGCACCGCTTCCCAGGGGCTGGGAAAGCTGTTGGGGGGTGACTTTTTTATGGGGCAGCAGGACCGCAGACTTGACCGCCGGGCGCAAATAGGCTGCGTAAAGAGCCGCTGCGGCCGATGTGTCGCCGGTGGATGCGCAGACCGCCAGCACCTCCGACAAGGCGCCGGATCGGATCAAAAAATGGATATAGCTCAATGCGCTGGCCATCCCCCGGTCTTTGAAGGAAGCGCTCGGGTTCTGGCCGTCGTTTTTGAAATAGAATCGAAGCCCCACTTTTTCGGCCAGGATATCGTTGGCTTCGACGATGGGGGTGGCCCCCTCTCCCAGGTAGACCACGGCATCGAGCGGAATCACCGGCCCGATGAATTCATGGAAGCGATAGATTCCTTTCAGCGCTGAAATGTTGAGCATCTTTCGGTGATCGAAGATCCGGTGCCAATCCTCTCCTGAAAGCGCCTGAAGCCGCTGAAAATCAGGATCGACGAGAAGAAGAACCGATCCGCAGTCCGGGCAGGTATACAGGAGCCGCTGAATGCCGTAATTGGCCCCGCAGCCGAGGCATCGGTAGATCAGCTCACCGCTGGGCGCCGGAACCAGATGCGGCCGGATCGATTCGGGAAAGGCCTCCGGTCTCATGGTTGAATCCTTTCCATCCCGCCCATGTATGGCCGCAGCGGCGGAGGAACCGCCACGGTTCCGTCGGCAGCCTGGCAGTTCTCTAAAATGGCAGCTACGGTCCGCCCCACGGCAAGCCCGGAACCGTTTAAGGTATGAACCAGCTCCGTTCCCTTTTTCCCCTTCCTGCGGAAACGGATGTTGCCCCGCCTTGCCTGGAAGTCTTCGAAATTGCTGCAGGATGAAATCTCCCTGTAGACTCCCTGGGCCGGCATCCAGACTTCGATATCGTATGTCTTGGCCGCCGAAAATCCCAGGTCTCCGGTGCAAAGCGCCACCACCCGATACGGCAGTTCCAATCGGGCCAGGATCTCTTCGGCGTCAGACAGCAGCGTTTCCAATTCTTCGTAGGAGGTTTGCGGAAGACAGAACTTGACCAGCTCCACCTTGTTGAACTGGTGCTGCCGAATCAGTCCCCGGGTGTCTTTTCCGTAAGAACCGGCCTCGGACCGGAAACAGGGGGTAAAGGCCGTGTAACGGATCGGCAGCTGTTCGGCCTCGAGGGTCTCTCCGGCGTGAATGTTGGTCACCGGCACCTCGGCTGTGGGCACCAGAAAATAATCCCAGCCGTCGAGCTTGAACAGATCCTCGGCAAATTTGGGAAGCTGGCCGGTGTGGGTCATGCTCTCCCGGTTGACGATAAACGGCGGCAGCACCTCCTGATAGCCGTGTTCCTGTGTGTGAACATCGAGCATAAAGTTGATCAGTGCCCGCTCCATCCGAGCCCCGGCCCCGAAATAGAGAGGAAATCGGGCACCGGTAATCCGGGAAGCCCGCTCAAAGTCGAGGATCTTCAATTGGGCGCCTATGTCCCAGTGCGCCTGGGGCTCGAAATCAAACCCGGGCGGTTCACCGACGACCTTCACCAACCGGTTGTCCTGTTCGTCTTTGCCCACGGGCACCGATTCGTGCGGCAGGTTCGGAATTTCCAACAGCATGCGTTCGAGCATTTGCTCGTCTTCGGAAAGCGATTTTTCAAGGGATTTGATGCGGCCGGAAACCTCCCGCATCTCCGCTATCATGTCTCCGGCATCCTGGCCGGACTTTTTCAGCTCTGCGATTTCGTCGGACACCGTGTTTCGACGGTGGCGCAGCTCTTCGGCTTCGGCCAGGGTTTTGCGGCGCCCCTGGTCGGCGGCGTCGAAACGATCCAGGTCGATGGGCTGGCCCCGATTGGCAAGGGCCTGGCGAACCCTTTCTAAATTCTGGCGAACGAACTTGATTTCAAGCATAACTGTACCTATATTTCTCAAAAAATTCGGTTTGGTGGCGAACCGTCGCCGATGGATCGGAACCGATGGGGCCCGGACCGCAAACCGGTCATACGACTCCCGCCGCAGCCGTGCAGGTCGTCTCGAAGGGAAAAACCGCGCGGGGAAGAACAGCCGGTGGACCACCGGCCTGGCAGGAGTCATGCCACGCATCGTTGTTAAATTACCATGGGCAGGAAATTTGGTCAATGATTGTTGAAGGTTGACTGCAAAACTATTCAACAGGCGGAGAAAAATCGATGGAGGATATAAGGGAAAAGCGGGCTGAATTGCGCGAGCAGGTGGAAAAGGATCTGGGCGGGATTTCTGCAAAGGGAAAAAAGGCGATGCTGGAACAAATCGAAACGCGCTTGTTCGAATTCGCCAATTTTCTGGAGTCCAGAATTGCGCTCCTTTATATCAGCGGACCACGCGAAGTCGATACGGCCGGCATCCTGCGGCGAAGTCATCAGATGAACAAGCTGATCGTTTTGCCGGCAGCCACCGACAACCCTTCGGATCTCCGGCTGATGAAAATCGACAATCCCGAGACCGATTTGAAGCCGGGCCCCGACGGGCTTCTGGCACCGAACCCGGATCGCTGCCGGACCGTTCCGATCGACTGCATCGACATCGCCGTCATCCCGGGGCTGGTCTTCGATGAAAAAGGGGGGCGGATCGGTACCCACGGGGGGTTTTACAACAAACTCATCGGAAAACTTCCGGCCACAACCCGAAAAGTTGCCCTCGCCTTTGAAAAACAGATCGTTGCCCAGGTACCGATGGAATCCGGCGACCGTTTCGTGGATATCATCATCAGCGATCAGCGGATCATCTACAAAATATGACTTCTTGACCCTCCGACCCGCTTCTGATAGCTACACCGCCTATGGAAAAAGAGGAG
>CBFCZJ010000222.1:0-6658 GCA_965602445.1 uncultured Desulfobacterales bacterium
CGGCGCCCCGCTTCCCGCGGCAGCCGGCACCGGTCGATCCAAAGGCCGCCGCCTTCGTCAACCCTGGACAGACAACCTGGAGCAAAACCATGTGGAAATTGGAAATCCGGCGGAAAAAATCACCGCCGTCGCCGGTGAAGAAAAATACGATCTGGTGATCATGGGCACCCACGGGCATGGAAAGCTGGAGGAGGCCTTCGTGGGCAGTGTGGCCAGGGAGGTCATCCGCAGGTGCCCCGTGCCGGTGATGGTGGTGCGGCTTCCGGAAAGTCGGATGGAAAAGAGAAACCTCCGCCGGGATCGATCTCCGGCGGCTGCAGATACGGCGCAAACCGGAAGAGCTGCCGCCGTGAAATGAGCGGCCCTGCGACACAGGCGCTGCGGAAACAGGTGGCTGCAATGCAATGATTGCATTCCCCTCAACAGAAAGGAGAAAGCCATGTTAGCGAAAAACTGCTGCAAGACAATGGAAATGGAGCTCACCGGATGGAAGGCGATCGTTTACGACATCACCCGCAAGATGGAAGAGCTTCCAGGAGGAGAAAAGGAAAAAATCCGTCCCAACATCGAAGACCTTCACATGCTCATCGCGGAGATGGACGAGCGAATCGACCAGATCCGGGATAACTGCAAACCGGAAACCTGTATCGACGACATCCAGACCGAGCGGGAGAGCTTCAACGCCGCCGTGTCGACCCTCCGGGTGAGCACCGAGGAGGCCATGAAGGGCCTGGGAGGCGGGAATTTCGGCGGGTGATCAAATCGCTGCAGCGATTTGATCACTTGTTTTTCGCCCCGCGGAAAACAAAGAGAAAAATCTTATCTCCCCAGGCGATTACCGGGGTAAGACGGTACGGCAAATGACCCAGTGGATGCGGTGCGGCGGAGATCGCACCGCATCCGGGGTAGCCGGCAAGGAACGGCACCATGATCGACATCACGCGGACATCGAGAAAGGAACTGGATCAAACGATTCGAAAGGGGGTCACCCTCATCGATTTCAACGCCCCGTGGTGCGCCCCGTGCCGTGCCCAGGAACCCGTGATCCTGGCCCTGGACGAAGAATACGGCGGACGGGCCACCATTGCGACCCTGAACATCGATGAAAACCAGGAAACGGCCATGAGGCTGGGGATCCAGAGTATCCCGACGATGATTCTTTATAAAGAAGGACAGGAAATCGGCCGCTTCATCGGCTTTCAAAGCGAAGAAAAACTGTCCAGCGCGATCGGAGAAGCGCTGCAAAAAAGAAGATAGAACCCTGAATTCAGATCAGATTCATCAGAAGCCGGGAGGCAGGTGTCGGAAACTGCCGGATGTCCGAAGTCGGATGTCCGATGTCGGAGAGACAAACGACAGAGGACGGAAACTGCCGGATGTCGAATGTCAGAATCAGCCCTGCCGCTAAAGGCGGGGCGACTATTTTGATCAAAGGTGAAACTTCCCAATCCGTCATTCGGGACGAGCGGAGCGAGATTCGGAATCCAGGAGCCAGCACCTGTCACGGCGTAGCTCGGAGAGCGAAGCCGGAGCCAGAAACCAGGATCCGGGATCGCGCCGCCACGCTTCCTGGCTTCCCAGCCTCCCAGCGCTAAAATTACAACGATTAAATGGCAAGAGGAAATGAAAATGGGTCAATGCGCCTGTCATCCGGAGACCGAAACGAGCTTTCTGTGCATGAAGCACAACAAATACCTGTGCGAAGAGTGCCTCAAGTGCCAGGATCCAGGGCTATATTGCAAGTTCCGCCCGTCTTGTCCGGTCTGGTTCATGGAAAAACGCCAAAAGCGTTGGGAGGCGGAAGAAAAAAGGGCTTCCGCCGGGGAGTACCTGACTGTTCGGTTTATGCCCGATGATACCCAGGGGCAGGTGACGGCGGGCAGCACCCTGCTCGAGGCGGCCGCCGCCGCCGGCGTCCACATCAACGCGTCGTGCAGCGGCAAAGGCTCTTGCGGCAAATGCAAGCTGATCGTCGAGTCCGGAAAGGTCGCCTCGGTTTCAACGCCGCTTCTCAGCGAAGGCGAAAAGCGCAAAAATTATGTGCTCGCTTGCCAGAGCACGGTCCGGGAAGACCTCGTCGTACGGATCCCCGACGAAGCCCTTTCGCGCAAGCTCAAGGCCGCGGGCATGGGCGAAGAGGCGACAACAAAGCTCCTCGGTTTGATCGACGCGATCGAGCCGATGATGGAAGAAATTTCCCTGACGCTTCCACAGCCGACCCTCGACGATTCGGTGAGCGATCTGGACCGGCTTCAGCGCGCCTTGAAAAAAGTCGGTTGCGACGTGGAACGCATGAACGTCGGCATCAAGGTCCTCCGCGATTTGGCCGCCGCCGTCCGAAAGGAAAACGGCCAGGTCACGGTAGATCTTCTTCGGCGCAAATGTGCCAATGAGATTTTGCAGGTCAGATCCGGAAACGGGCAGAAACAGCCGCTGGGGCTGGCGATCGATCTGGGGACCACCTCCATCGTGGTCTATCTGGTGGATATGGCCGACGGGGCCGTTCTGGCCGCCACCTCCGGCCACAATCGGCAGGCGGCCTGCGGAGACGACGTGATCAACCGGATCGTCTGTGCAGAGAAAGACGGCGTCAAAAAGCTGAGCCGGATGGCACTGGCGACGATCAACAACCTAATCGGAGAGGCTCTGGACAGCGCTGGCAGGAAAGCGACCGAGATAAAAAATGTGGTGGTTGCCGGAAACACCACGATGACCCACCTGCTGCTCCAGATCGAACCTCGCTACATCCGGCGGGAGCCATACATCCCCACGGTCTCGGATTTCCCGGTGCTCAAGGCCGCCGAGACCGGGATCAAGGCCGATCCCGCGGCGGCGGTCTTTGTCATGCCGGGGCCTGCAGGCTACGTGGGCGGAGATATCGTCTCGGGGCTCCTGTTTGCTGGGTTTCACCGGCAAGCGCCCTTGACCCTATTTATCGATATCGGCACCAACGGTGAAATAGTGCTGGGTAACGAAGATTGGTTGATGACCGCAGCCTGCAGCGCCGGTCCGGCTTTCGAAGGCGGCGGGGTTCGCTGGGGGATGCGGGCCGAAGAAGGCGCCATCGAAAAGATCGCCATCGATCCGGAGACACTTTTACCGATGGTGGAAACAGTCGGCGGCGCGACGCCGAGAGGGATCTGCGGCTCGGGAATGATCGACCTGCTCTCGGAAATGCTTGCCGCCGGGATCATCGACAGAAGCGGCCGGTTCGAACTCGAGGCCCGCCACGAGAGGATGACCAGGGTTCATGGCGAACCCGCCTATGTCCTGGTCTTTTCCAGGGACACGGCCATGGGCGAGGACATCGTTTTCACCGAAACCGACATCAAGACCCTGATGCTCAGCAAAGGGGCGGTCTATGCCGGTTTTACGGTGCTGCTGAACCAGGCCGGGCTCGATTTTTCCATGGTCGAGCAGGTGGTCATCACCGGCGGTTTCGGCCAGTATCTGAATATCGAAAAGGCGGTGGCCATCGGACTGTTGCCGGACATTGACCGGGAAAAGTTCCGCTACCTGGGCAACAGCGCCATTGCCGGGGCCTATATGGCCCTGTTGTCGGACCGATACCGGAAGGAGGCCCGGCAGATCTGCAGCAGCATGACCTATATCGACTTCAGCAGTCTGCCGTCATACATGGACGAGTTTACCTCGGCGCTGTTTCTGCCGCACACCGACCTTGCGGCCTTTCCGAGCGTGCATGCGGCCCGGAGTCAAAAACCGTCCCTCGGCAATCAGTGATCACTTTCGGGAGCTGTAGAAAAACACAAATTCCCGCACCCGCTTCCGGACGTCTTCGGCGACCTGTCCGGCCTGTTCGAAGGCGATCCTCCGAATCTCTTGGCCAGGGATTCGATTTTTTCTTCTTCGATGCCTGCGGATCCGAACCCCTTCGGTATCAAAGAAATTGGCGTCGATCCCCCAGGTTTCGGTAATTTCCTTTTCGATCTCCGCCCATTTTTCGACGGACGCCAGATCGGTCAGCTATATTCAAGGCTCCTTAAGATGAAAAGGCGCCCCAATGCAGCGCAGGATGCCTTTTTTGAAAAATTGGCGGGGTTATCCCTTTTTGACGTTCCTCGCCTCCGGCCCCCGGTCGCTTTCTTCGATCTCGAAATCGACCGCTTCTCCCTGTTCCAGCGTCTTGTAGCCCGGGGCGTCTATGCAAGAGTAATGAACGAATACGTCGCTCCCGTCTTCCCGGCTGATAAACCCATACCCTTTCCGGTTGTTGAACCACTTCACTGTCCCCTTCGGCAAGCTCCGACCTCCTTTTCCCTGATGGCCCTCCTCCGGATTCTTCTGTGCCGCGCTGAAAAACCCCTGAGCGCTTTTTAGCGTGTACACTGAAGCCGCTTTTCTGCAGAAAAAAACAATATGCCAGGAAAACCCTCCCGGTCAAGGGAAAAGGAAAAGCGCCCCCCTGAAAACGACGGCTGGCGAGGCTCTGACAGCCTCGCGAGGTCACCGAAGCAAAAAGACCGCGCGACCGGCACCAACGAGAAATTGGCATACGGCACCGGATATGCTACAGACGGCCCAAACCCCACTAAACTTACTTTGGAGACGATGAAAGGAAAAAAGATGGCCAGAGTCTTGATCAGCTACTACTCACGATCGGGAAACACCCGCAAGATGGCCGAAAAGATCCGAGACGGCGCGGCCTCGGTAGAAGGGGTCGAGGTCGTGCTCCAGAAAATCGCCGAGACCGGCATCGACGATATGCGCCAGGCCGACGGCCTCATCTTCGGCAGCCCCACCTACTTCGGCGTCATGGCCGCCGAGGTCAAGGACCTGATCGACCGGAGCGTCAAATACTTCGGCAAAATGGTCGGAAAGGCGGGGGGCGCCTTTACCTCCAGCGGCGGGATCGGCGGCGGCAATGAAACGACCATTGCCAGCATTCTTCAGGCCTGGCTGATTCACGGCATGGTGGTCCAGGGGTTCCAGAAAGGGAGCCACTACGGCCCGGTGGCCGTGGGCGCCCCGGACGATCGGGCCGAGGAAGAATGCGTCGCCTACGGGAAGATGATGGCCGAACTCACACTCCGCCTGTTGGGATAGCCTCGCTGCGCGGTTTTAGGAGAAGCGGCTTGCACCGCTTGAAAAAGGGTAAAATAAATACAGGGCAGGGCCAGCCGGTCTGCGGTTTTGCTTCCCAGCCTCCCGGCCTTCCAGCTTCCTGGCGGCGCCTGACTGATGTTAGAACGGGCACGGCTGCATGAGCGTCACGCAATGAGCGAGAAATCGAAGCCAGGACCCCGGCGCCCTTTGGTGGCCGACTGGCAGCACCTGATGCGGACCTTCATCCGCCCGGAGGACGAAGCCTCCCGGGTGGTGCTGACCAAATACATGGAGCAGATCCTCTTCGGACTTCATGATTTTCTGGCTTCCCACGTGGGCGTGACCCGGGAGCGGACCCTCAAGGAACTGGCCGAAGTCTACAGCGACGCCTCGATTTCCCCGGAGCCCGAAAAAAAGCTCGACGAGATCCTCTCCGAACTGATCGAAGAGGTCGCCCCCCACGCGGTCAACGTGTCTTCGCCGTACTTCGTCGGTCACATGACCTCTGCCATTCCTTTTTTCATGGTTCACCTTCGCACCATTGTCGCTGCCCTCAACCAGAACGTGGTCAAACTGGAAACCTCCAAGATCTTGTCGGTCATCGAAAAACAGGTGCTGGCAAAGATCCACCGGATGGTGTTTCAGCGAGAGGCCAAGTTCTACGCACGACATGTGCAGCACCCGGAGACGATGCTCGGCGCATTTGCCGAAAATGGAACTTTAGCCAATTTCACGGCCCTTTGGGTTGCCAGAAACCGGCTTTTTGCGCCGGGCCCGGGATTTGCCGGCATCGAAGCCGAAGGCGTTCATGCCGCGTATCGGCACAAGGGGGTGCGGCGCTGCGTGGTGCTGGCATCTCGGCTGGGGCATTACTCGCTTCGCAAGGCCGCGGGGCTGCTGGGCATCGGAAATGAACAGCTGGTGGCCGTGGAGATGGACAGCGGCTGGCGGGTCGATTTGGACAAATTGGCAGAAACGGTTCGGGACCTGACCCGGCCGGGATCTGAAACGGCCGTGCTGGCGATCGTCGGCATTGCCGGAACCACCGAAACCGGGACCGTCGACCCCCTGGAGCCGATGGCCGAGATCTGCGCCGAGCACGGCATTCATTTTCACGTGGATGCGGCCTGGGGCGGTCCCACCCTGCTGTCCGGCGCCTACCGTGGGCTTTTATCCGGGATCGAAAAGGCCGATTCGGTGACCATCGACGGTCACAAGCAGTTCTATATGCCGATGACCAGCGGCATGGTCTTTTTCCGGGACCCGACCGCCCTCGATGCCGTGGCCTACCATGCCGGCTACATCAACCGCCCCGGATCGGTGGACTTAGGCATCCGTTCGATCTCCGGTTCCCGGGAGGCGACTTCCCTGATGCTAGACTGTGCGCTGAGGATCATGGGCGCAGAAGGCTACGCGCTGCTCATCGACCACGGCATCGAGACGGCAAGGGCGTTTGCCGAGGCGATCGAGAAAAGAAAAGACTTTGAGTTGATCACTGCACCGGAGCTGAACATTCTCACCTACCGGCACTGCCCCCGATGGCTGCAGCAGCGCCTCAAAATCTGCGGGCAGGAAGAAAGAAGGGCGATCAACG
>CBFCZJ010000223.1:0-6634 GCA_965602445.1 uncultured Desulfobacterales bacterium
AGAAAAAGCGGCAGTTCAGCGAAAAGGAGTGGCGGCGGTGACGACTTCGACAACGCGCGGCAGGGTTCCCGTGGCCGGGATCGGGCAGACGAAAGTGTTCGGACTGCTCGTGGACCGGGAGTTCATGTTCTCCAACCACAAGGAAAAATACAAACCCCGGGTCGAAAAGCGCCAGCGAAAGCTGATCACCCAAATCTCGTTTATCCGGCCCTTTCTGGAACCGGACGAAACCATTTTGCTGGTCACCACGGCGCATTCGCCCCCCACTGTGCTTGAAAAGCTGGGCATCGGCTGGCTGTTTCTTTACCTGAAACGATCCCTGCTGATCTTCACCGACCGCCGCATCTTTCACGTTCCCACCACGTCCTCATACCGGTACCGCAATTCGATCTGCCAGATCCCCTATGCATCCTGTGAGTCGATCCAGATGAAGCGCGGCAGCCTGGTGGTCGAGTACAAGGACGGAAAGGAGACGGAAAAATTTCCCCGCCTTTCGGGCCGGGAGAAAAAAAAGATCCGGGCGCTGCTGAAGATCATCTCCCTTGAAGGCCCGCAAAGAGGCGTCTCCCGCAGGGTCCATCTTTGCCCGCAGTGCGCCGAAACCCTGTACAGCTCGATTTCCAGCTGCGGGGCGTGCGGGCTCAAGTTCAGGACCGGCACCGCGGCCACCTGGCTAGCGATCCTGCTGCCCGGAGGCGGGTATTTTTACCTCCGGCGGCCGTTTCTGGGCGTCGTGACCGCATTGCTCGAGATCAGTGCGGTTGTCTTGATCGTCATCTTTGCCGGCAGCCTGCGCGACGGCGTATCTGCGACTCTTCTGTGGCTGGGTCTGGGCATCCTGATGCTGGCCCTGATCAAACCGTTTGCCGTTGTCCATGCCCGGGTCATCGCCGGTGAGTTTGTCCCGCGGCCGGCGGCGGTCACCTTCCAGGCGGTCGCTGCCACGACGTGATCCGCCCTTGCGATGGATACAGACCGAGTTTATTTTTCCTGCGTAGAAAAGAGTGCCGGAGAAACGATCATCACCGCGTGGATCAAAAAAGGAGCGGAAACACCATGGAAAAAACAAAAAAATCGATCGAAGAAAGTACGATGGCCTCGTGGTCGTCCTACATCTCCACCCTGGAGCACGCCCTGGTTCAGATGGAAAATAGCATCGAAGAGTCGATTTCGGTTCCCTCGGCCTGCACCAACGAATGGTGCCAGTCCGTAGAGGAGGTCATCGACGAGCTGACCGAAGCGATCTACGCCCTCAAACCCCCACGGTGGGCCAGTCAGGGGCAGTCCGAATCGGTGCGGCGGCTCAAGAGAAAAGCCCAGCAGGTGTATGCGAAATACCTGCAGCAGGCAGGGAAAATCATGCCCGGTTGATTCATCGATGACGTATGGCAGGGAAAATACCAGATGCCTTCCAACATCCTGATCAGCACCCATTTCATCTGCAAATCCTTCGGGGCAAAGCCCCTGTTTACCGACATCTCCCTGCAGGTCAGAAAAAACGAGCGCATGGGCCTGATCGGCCCAAACGGCGCCGGAAAGTCCACGCTTTTAACGATTCTCGCCGGCACCGAGCCGGTCGATTCCGGAGAGATTTCCCGGAAGAAAAACGCGCGCACGATGGTTCTTCCGCAGGAAGACGTTCTCGATCCGGAAAAAACCATCGAGGAGACCCTGTTTCAGGCCGTTCCCGAGGGGCTCGAGCCGTGGCAGGTCGACAAGCGCCGGCAGGAAGTCATCGAGGCCATGGCGTTGGACGACACCGGCGGCAGGGTCAAAACCCTTTCCGGCGGGTGGCGCAAAAAGATGGCCCTGGGCCAGGCCCTGTTTCAACAGCCGGATTTGCTCCTCATGGACGAACCCACCAATCATCTGGACCTGGAAGGGATCCTGTGGCTGGAGCAACGGTTGCAAAAAGCGGCCTTTGCCTTTGTCATGGTGAGCCACGACCGGTTCTTTCTGGAACATACGACAAACCGGATCGTCGAGCTCAACCGCCGGTATCCCGACGGGTTTTTCAAGGTGGAGGGCAATTACAGCGCATTTGTGGAAAAGCGGGAGACCTATATCCAGGAGCAGGAAAAACGTCAATCCGTCCTTTCCAACAAAGTCCGCAGGGAGATCGAATGGCTTCGCCGAGGCCCCAAGGCGAGAACCACCAAGGCGAAATACCGGGTCGGCAAGGCGCATCGGCTCCAGGAAGATCTCCAAGCGGTAAAAGACCGCAACGCGCAGGACAGGAGCGTCGGCATCGCCTTTGACGCCACCGGGCGAAAAACGAAAACGCTCCTGGAGGCCAAGGACCTGGGAAAGTCCCTGGGAGGACGGCTTCTTTTCGAGCGTCTCAGCCTGAAACTTTCCCCCGGCATGGTGCTCGGGGTCATGGGGCGAAACGGAACGGGCAAAAGCACCCTCATCCGGATTCTCGGCGGCCGGATAGTCCCGGATGCCGGATTTTTGAAGACGGCCGACGGGTCGACGATCCTGATGCTGGACCAGCAGCGGGGGCTGGCAGACGGCAGCCGGAGCCTGAGGCGGGCCCTGGCCCCGGAAGGAGATACGGTCATCTATGCAGGCAGGCCCTTTCATGTGACTGCCTGGGCCAAGCGGTTTCTCTTCGAACCAGATCAGCTGGGCATGCCGGTTTCCGAGCTTTCCGGCGGAGAAAAGGCCCGGGTGCTGATCGCGAACCTGATGCTGCAGCCGGCCGACGTCCTTTTGCTGGACGAACCCACCAACGATCTGGACATCCCGACGCTGCAGGTGCTCGAAGACAGCCTGGAGCAGTTTGCCGGCGCCGTGGTTTTGATCACCCACGACCGGTTTCTCATGGATCGCCTCTGTGACCGGCTTCTTTACCTGGACGGGGAGGGCGGCGCGCAATATTTTTCAGACTACCACCAGTGGCTCCGGTACCGGAAACAGAAGCGATCCGACCGGCGCCCGGCCGAAGCACCCGAGCGGCGGGCCTCGAACAAGAAGCCGAAGAAGACGGCCCTCGAAGAGCGAAAGGCGCTTTCCCGGATCGAAAGACAGATCGAACAGGCGGAGGCTTTGGCAGACAGCTTGCAGCAGCAGCTCTACGATCCGGCGATCACCTCCGACGCCGGCCGGCTGGCGCAGATCTATGCCGAACAGCAGGAGGCCCGGAAGATCGTCGATCAGCTCTACCGGCGCTGGGAGCAGTTGGAAAGCGGCCTGGCGGCCGAGCCGTCCAAGGAGCCCCGAGGACCTTCCTAGCGCCTCGTATGTTGAAGGAGAATACGCGGGGATCGTAATAAATGCCATGAAAGGAAACCGATGGATTTTCGCAGCAGACGCATTCTGACACGGCCCCGGTGGAGCAAGGTCCGGGCGCTTTTCAAGTCCATGGGCTACAGCGATACGGATCTTTCGCGGCCCCTGATCGGCATCGCCAATTCCTGGAACCGGCTCGTTCCAGGCCACTACAATCTTCGCCGCGTGGCCGAGTACGCGGCCCAGGGCATCTATCAGGCCGGCGGGACGCCGGTGGAATTCGGCGTCATGGCCGCCTGCGACGGTGTGGCAAGCGCACACGAGGGGGGCCGGTACATTCTACCTTCCCGGGAGCTGATCGCCGGAAGCATCGAAGTCATGGTCGAGGCCCATCGGCTCGACGGCGTCGTGATGCTGGGTTCCTGCGACAAGATCGTGCCGGGCATGCTCATGGCCGCGGCCCGACTGGATGTTCCGGCCCTGCTGGCGGTGGGCGGGCCGGCCGAAGGCGGATGCGAGTTCGACGGCCGGGCGGCGGACACCACTTCCATTGCAGAAGGGCTGGGAATGCTCAAGGCCGGCCGGATCGACGAGGACGCCTACAATGCCCTGGAAGACGGCGTGATGCCCACCTGTGGTTCCTGCTCTTTTCTGGGCACGGCCAACTCCATGTGCTGCGTGGCCGAAGCCCTGGGAATGTGCCTGCCCGGCACCGCCACCATTCCGGCCGTGCACGCCGACCGCCTCCGCGCCGCCCAGGAGTCCGGCAGGCGGATCGTGGACCTGGTGCGCAGGGGGGTCGGCGCCCGCGCCATCATCAACGAAAAAGGGCTCGAAAACGCGATACGGTTGACCGCGGCGATCGGGGCCTCCACCAACGTGCCGCTGCACCTTGCCGCCATCGGTTACGAGGCCGGGGCGCCGATATCCATGGCACGGTTCGACGAACTTTGCCGGGAGACGCCCCACATTGCCAAGATGAATCCGGCCGCCGCCGCCAATGTCCCTGATTTTCACCGGGCGGGCGGGGTGCCGGCAGTGCTGAAGGAAATCATTTCGCTGCTCAACGGCGATGCTTTCACGGTTTCGGGAAAGACGCTTGCAGAAAACCTCTCCGGGGTTTCCGACGGCCGCCGGGAGGTCATCCGCCCCTTGGCCGATCCGTGGAGCACCTCCGGCGGCCTGGCGGTGCTCACGGGCAACCTGGCGCCGGAAACCGCCATGACCAAGCCTGCGGCCATTGCCCCGGCCATGCACGTGTTCGAAGGTGCGGCCCGCTGTTTCGACGACGAGGAGGCGGCCAACCAGGCCATCTTCGACGATGCGATCCGTCCGGGAGACGTGCTGGTGATCCGCTACGAGGGCCCCAAAGGGGGGCCGGGCATGCGGGAAATGGCCACGGCCATGAAGCTTTTGTATGGAAAGGGACTTGCGTTGAAGACGGCCGTGGTGACCGACGGCCGCTTTTCCGGCACCAACAACGGATGCTTTGTCGGTCATGTCTCACCGGAGGCGGCCGAAGGCGGCCCCATCGCCGCCGTGCGCGACGGGGACGCCATTCGGATCGACATTCCGGGGCGGAGCCTGCACCTGGCGGTCGATGAAGCCGAAATGGCGGCACGGTTGTCCCAATGGCGCCGTCCGCCGCGCCGGATCGACCGGGGCTATCTCGCCCTGTATTCGCGGCTGGCCTCCTCGGCCGCCGAAGGCGCCATCCTGAAAACGGATTGATCCGCGTTTGATTTTACGAAAGTCTCGCGCATTGACGTCTTCGAAGGGGTACCCGTCCATGTCCGTTCAACCTGCTGCCGCCGGCGCCGGCTTGATGACGCAGCGCGCCCGCTGCGCATGGGCGGCGGTCATTGCTGCCGCGGCGCTGGCGATGATCGCCGCCGCCTTCGTCGTCCCCTTCAAATTCGAATCTCCGTCCATGTACTACAAGTTCGGGGTCGACAACCTGCTGCTGCGCGCAGGAAAACTGGTCGGCCTGACCACGGCCCTGCTGCTGTTTTTTCAACTGCCGCTGGCTGGACGCCTCAAGGCCCTGGATCGGGTCTTTGCTCTGCCCGCCCTGTACCGGGTCCACCGGTTTGCCGCATATGCAATTGCCATGCTCGCCCTGGTGCATCCCGCCTTGGTGCTCGTCCCCGACGATATGTACATGATTCCTTTCCAGGAAAGGTACTGGCCTGAATGGGTGGGGGCAGGACTGCTGGGTCTCATCCTTTGCCAGGTGATCTTTAGCCGGTTCCGGCGGGGGTTTTCGATCCGGTATCACCGGTGGCTTTGGATCCACCGGACGGCCGGGGTCGCCGTGGTCGCCGCCCTGGCGGTTCATGTCCTGTATGTCAGCGAGACCTTTCAAAGCGACGGGCCTCCTCGCACCGCTGTGTTTATCCTGGCCGGCGGCTGGGTGCTGCTGTGGATCTGGGTCCGGCTGCAATCCAGCGGCGGCCGGCGCCGCCTGTGCACCGTCTCTTCAGTCGCGGCCGCCGGAAAAGACGCCTATGCCGTCGACCTTGCCCTGTCCGGCCCCCGGCCTTTTGGATACGCCCCCGGGCAATTTGCGTTTTTCTCTTTTCATTCGCTGCGGATTTCCAACGAAGCGCACCCGTTTACCCTTTCTTCGACGCCGACGCGGTCAGGGGCGCTGCAGATCACCGTGCGCTGTTGCGGGGACTGGACCGACCGCATCGGCGCCCTTGAACAAGGCGATTCTGTCTACCTGCAGGGCCCGTTTGGGAGGTTCACCCACCTGATCGACGTCCCCGGCCGGCAGATCGTCATGATTGCCGGCGGCATCGGCATCACCCCGATGCTGAGCATGCTCCGGTATATGTGCGACACGCAAGACCCCCGTCCCGTCACCCTGATTTGGAGCAACCGCGCAGAAGAATACCTCTTTTGCCGGCAGGAGCTGGAAGAAATGCAGGAAAAATTGACACGCTTTGCTTGGATTCCTACTTTCACCCGTAGAAAAGCCAGTTTCGGTCGTTTCGGGCGGGTGGGCCGACCCCTGTTGGAGCGCCTTCTTGAAAACACCCCCCGCAGCGCCGCCGTGTATGTCTGCGGTCCGCCGGAGATGATCCGGGAGGTTGGCGCGGCGGCAAGGGGTCTGGGGTTTGCCGCCGGTTCGATCCAACAAGAAGCATTCGGATTATAGCGAGCATAGGAGAAACGCCATGAGAAAAGCATATTACGTTGGTTTTGCCGCTGTCGCGGTCCTACTGTTCGCCTTGAGCGCCCACGCCGCCGCCCCGTCCTGGCGCGTGGACAAGGCCCATTCAAACATCTATTTCGGCGTTCAGCATATCTATTCCACGGTCAAGGGGGTTTTCAACGATTTTACGGGGGATATCCGCTTCGATCCGGATAATCTCGGCCACAGCCGGTTCGATTT
>CBFCZJ010000224.1:0-6524 GCA_965602445.1 uncultured Desulfobacterales bacterium
GCCAGGTCGATGTCGGTGTCGATGTCGGCGTTGACGACCATAAACGGGCGCTGATCGAAGAAATCGGCCGCATTGGCGATGCCCCCGCCGGTGCCCAGGATCTGCGCCTCTCTTCGAAACTGAACCGGAATCGGATATCGGGCAGATGCCAGATGGGATTCGAGCCGATCGGCCAGATGATGCGTGTTGACGATGACCGCCTCGCAGCCGGCCGTCGCCAGCCGGTCGATGAGCCGGTCGATCAAGGGGCGTCCGGCCAGGGGGAACAGGGCCTTGGGGGTGTGCTGCGTATAGGGACGAAGCCGGGTGGCCAGCCCCGCCGCCAGAATCATCGCCTTCAAGAAGATAGCCTCCTCACCCAACTGTATAGATTCATCATGTTACGAAATGGATGATTTGCTGTCTCTCTGCGAACCGTAATATTCCATTATGCGCTTATCCAGAAGCTTCCAGCCTTGGGCTGCCGGAGGCCGACGGGTATCAGTTCTCCAGCCGGCCAAAACTCGCCGGCAAGGCCGCGTAAAGACGGCCGCTGATGATCATGCAGAAAAAGAAAAGCGGCAAAGGGCAATTGCCACTGAGAATGCATTTTCTGCGCTACGGCCGTCTTAACGCGGCCTAACCGGCTCAAACAGTTGCCCGGCTTCCGATCTGACACCCATCGGCCTCCGGCTCGGGCCTACTGGAGTTTCATGGAGATCCGCGTTCCATTATACCGGCGGATGTGGTGCCCCGCCCTCCCCGGCTGCGATGGAATAAAATCGCTGCCGTGTTGGTCTACTTTGTTTCAACGGCTATTTTACAGCGGCGTCAGCCGCTTCCAGTAAAAATATGGCGAGATGGTGCAACCATTTCGCCATATTTTTACTTGGCCAGGATCGCCCGGTAGCGTTCGAGCGCATCGCGATAGTGCTCGATCTCTTCCTGGTTTTCGGATCCGCGGAGGCCCCGGTAGAGAAAGTAATCGACGGCGTTGCTGTAGTTGACTTTGGACAGGGCCTCTTTCAGGTCGATCTCCCGGCGCTTGTACATCTTGTTGCCGAGGGACTGGATCCTTTTGATGCGGTCTTTGGCGGTGATTTCGCTCTGGGGAAAGGCGCTGAAAAAATCGAGCACCACCCAGTAAGACTCCAGGTAAGGCTTCAGAAAACGGGCAAAAAGCTTCAGCTTTCGAAATCCCGCCGAAGTGACGTTGTAGCGGTCCGGGAGGGTGGGATGGGGGATGACGATCGCATCGTCGATCAGGGTCTTGAGGGTCTTGCGCACGTAGGTTTCCGGAGATTTTTCAACGTCGTAGGCAAATTCGTTTTTAAACAGATCCTGCAGGAGGCTGTAGGAATCGCGCAGCTCAGCGGCAGAAAATTGGAAGGCATCGAGCTGCAGAATCGCCATGGCGGTATAGGCCGCCGGGACAAAAAACGCGATGCAGTTGTTCTTGTAGTATTCCAACAGCGGGCGCCGGTTTTCGTTGACCATGAACACGGCGCCTTCGAACCCCGTTTCCTTGTCCCCGGCAACCTGCTCGATGAATTTGCGCTGAATATACGCCTCGATCACCTGTTCCATCGCCCGTTGGTGATCCATGAGCAGCGTGTCGGAAAGCCGCGCCTGCTCGGTGGTCAGGTGGGTCATGAAGGTGTAGACGGTCTCTGACAGCTCTTCGTAGGAAAACCGTTCCTTGGGCCAGGCCAGAACGGCAGAGGCGACCAGTGCATACGGAGTCACCACCGACACGGAGTTGATCGCGTGGATGATCCGGTGCCCCAGATTGCGGGTGAACGCATTAAAATTCTTGGGCGCCAGCTCCGAGATCGACAGATCCATTCGCGATTGGATTTCGTTGAGCGACAGCGGTTCATGAAAATTGAGATATATCCGGCCGTAGCGCTTTTTGAGAAACTTGCGTGCCTTGAACACCTGCCGCAGGTTCTCCGGTTCTTTTTGCCCTCCTTCCAACTCATGCAGATAGGCGCTCTCCTCCAGGACCCGGTCATAGCCGATGAATATCGGCACGAACATCAGGTCTTCGCAGGCCCCGTCCTTGTATGCATTGAGAATGATCGACAGCAGGCCGAGCTTGGGCAGGATGAGCTTGCCGGTGCGGCTGCGTCCGCCCTCGATGAAGAATTCGAGGTTGAACCCTTCCTTGAGCAGGCGGAAGATGTATTCGGAAAACACCTTGGCGTAGAGGATTGCGCCCCGGAATGTGCGGCGGATGAAAAACGCTCCGCCGCCTCGAAAAAACGGCCCCAGGGGCCAGAAAGAGAGATTTTTGCCGGCGGCGATCAGGGGGCAGGGCATGTGGTTGTGAAACAGAATGTAGGAAATGATCAAGTAGTCGATGTGGCTCTTGTGGCAGGGAACGAAAACCAGCGGCGCTTTTTGCGCCGTCAGTTTGACCTGTTCGACCTCCTGGCGGCTGTAAGAAACGCCTTCGAACATCCAGCGGATGAGCGATCGCACCCCCAACTCCCCGGCCCGGATCATGGCCATGTTGTATTTGGCCATGATTTCTTCCAGGTGGTTGTTGGCCTTTCGGTAGACGGTGTGAAGGGCGATGTTTTTGGATTTGGCGTGATCTTTCATGAACGCCTGGAGCCGTTCGCCGGTCAGGATGCTTTGTTTGAGTTCTTCGCGGGTCTTGAGCACCGGGCCGAGGATGCTCTGGCGGTGGCGGTTGGTCTGCAGGATCAGCTTCCGTCGAATTTCCCGGGCCTGTTCATCCAGGGACAGTTCGGCAAGTTCAGAAGAGGCCAGGGCTTCTGCGAGATTGAGCGGCTCTGAGACCTCGGCAAAAACTTCGCCGGGGTTTTTTAGGAGGGTAAACCATCGGCGCAGCCGCTTGGGCCGCTCTTCGGGCCCGAAGAGGATATCGATGATCGTGGGAATCGAGCGGTTCGGCTTTCGGCTGAAGAACATGGCGGTGGGAACGAGAAACACCGGTCGTCCGGTTTTTTTTTGCAGCTCGATCAAAAAACGGACCGGATCGACTTCCGATTTGACAAACCGACGGTAGAACCCCTTTTTTTCGATGAGGGACAAAAGGGCGGCCCGGTCCCCGAGGAGCTGGTCTTCGAGGTAGCCGTTTCGATACGGATCCGGGAAGGAAAAGCGGCGAAAGAGCGCCGCGGCGTGGGTGGTGAACATCCGGATTATATGAAGCAGCGGCTGAAGGAAGATAAACCGGTAATCAAAGCCGATGGTCGGAACGGGCAGGCGAAGCTGCCGAAACCGCGCATAGTAGAAAAGGAACTCGAAGTCGCTCTTGTACTTGGTGGTGTATACGACGATTCCCCGGTCCTTGAGCGGTTGAATCCGCTCGGTCTGGGCGTCGTTTACATGAATTCCGCGGTAGAAGAGCTTGAGCAGAAGATCGAACAGAAAACCGATTCTCGCCGGAAGGATGCACGGGTAGTAGTGGCCGTCTCCGCGGAAAAACGCGGAGAGCTTTCCGGGCCGGGCGTCCGGCGGTGTTTCTTGGGGGTCTTCTTTCATGAGGCTATCGGTCGGAGCACGGCCGGCAATTTACGAGCTTCAAATCGGATGAGAATCCTGACGGCCGTATTGATCCTGAAAAAAATAAAAGCCATGACCTCCGGCAAAACCGGGGCATGACTTGTGAACCTCGGAAAGCGGTTCGCTCGGGGGCCATTCTTTCGTATTTGTTCCGCGGAGCGAAACTCTCATAAAATCGCGCAAGCGATTTTATTATCAGAAGCCGATCGGCTTTTCAATCGGTTTCTTTTCGTTGTCGGTCCTGCCGCCCTTCGGCGGGGCGGGTGACGGGAAAAATTGGCTTGCGTTGTCCCATTCGATGTGGTATTTGCTCTCGAAGTTGTATGGGTCATAGGGGTTGCGGGCTATCTTATCGATTTTCATCGATTTCCAAGATAAATTTATAGTCTGCCGGGTAGGCGTTCGTCACGGCCAGCCGCGCCGGCCGGAGATGATAACAAGATACCGTCACCGATATTCAACAATACGGGTAAAGGAGGAGATTTTCCTATGAAAACGCTAATTGGAGGGGCTATCGCTGCGGTGTTGGGCCTCATCGGGCTTTCGGTATGGTGGAAACCTTTCTTGCAGCTACTGGCCGGTGCCATTCCGATCATGCTGCTGCTCGGCGGCGGACTGGCGCTTTATCTCGGTTTTGACGAACTCAAAGACACCTGGAAAAAAGATGAAACCGCATTTGACACGGCAGACGCCGGTGAGGATGTGGACACATACAAAAAAGAGATCGAAGACCTGAAAAAAGAAGTGGAAAGCCTGAAGACGGAAAAGTCCTGATAAAATCGCTGGTGCGATTTGATAAAAAATGAAAAACGCCCGTCGGCCAAGCCGGCGGGCGTTTTTTGTTTCGATCTTCGGAGTCCGGATCCGAGGGTGGGTCAAGTTCCGCCTTTACGGATGGCGGCAGTCGCCAACCGATCGGCTCGTTCGTTTCCGGGGTCTCCTGCGTGTCCCTTTACCTTGAGGATTCGCACGTCGGCAAACGCGTTCAGCAGCCTGCGGATCTCTTCGACCTGCCGGACGTTTTTTTTGGCCTTCCAGCCCAATGTCAGCAGGCCATGGGCATAATTGCTGTCGGTGTAGATCCGAACCGGCAGTTTCGGATTTTTTACCGCCTCCAGCGCCGCGCGGATCGCTTCGAGCTCTGCAATGTTGTTGGTTGCCTTTCCGATGTGGCGCGAAATTTCCCGTTGGTGTTCGCCCCAGCGCAGGACCACCCCGATTCCTGAAGGGCCTGGATTTCCGGAAGAGGCGCCGTCGGTATAAATCACCACCGCGTTTTTCGGAATGGGGCCCCCGGCTGCCGCGGCTTTCTGCCTGGACCCGGGGGGGGCGGGCTGAGGGGTCGGGTCGTCCAAGGAGCGAAGGTTTGCGGGGTTGACTCGGTACTCCCTTTCGTCATCTTCGCGTCGATAGCGGACGCGGGCGCGTCCATCGGCGATCACCGGCCGGCCGTCTGCGTCCACGGCCACCCAGACCTTGTTGTTCTTGAATTTCATCCGCTCCCAGCGGTCGGCCATGGGGTCTCCGGGTTTCGGGGTTCGGGGTTCAGGGTTCAGAGGTTCGGGGTTCAGGGCTTCGGAGCAAAGGGCATGGGGCATAGGAAAAACAAAAAACCCTGAAAGCCGTTCTTTTTTTACCCTATGCCCTATGCCCTTTGCCCTTTGCGCACCTCATTCGTACAGCAGATACGGCTTTCTCAGTTCTTCGAAGGCGGCTTCGTCCGTATCCCAGCCGTCGACCAGTTCGGTAAAATCGGCCCCCTCTTCGATTTTTGGGCGCAGACGGCCGTCACCGCAGATGAGATCGATGGGCATTCGATCGTATTCGTATTCATAAGGAGGCGTCTTCCACGCGAACTTTTTCGGGTAAAGGCCGCAGATCGCGGCCAAAAGCGCCATCGAGCAGCGGCAGGGCCGGTACGCGGACCGGTCCTGCAAATGGATCTGAAAGCCGCTGCAAAGCCGGCCTGTCCATTTGTTCCAGGTCGGTTCAAACGCCGCGGGCCGGAGGGCCACCCCGGAAAGCACCTGGTCCGGCAGCCGTTCAAGAACGGCTTCCGGGTCGATGAAAGGGGCTCCGAACAGCTCGAATGGCTGCGTGGTCCCCCGGCCTTCGGAAACGTTGGTCCCTTCAAAGAGGACCTGGCCGGGATAGACTTGGGCCGATGCCGGAGAAGGCATGTTCGGAGAGGGGGCGACCCAGGGAAGGCCGGTGTCGGAAAAGTGCATCCAACGTTTCCATCCGTCCATCGGGATGACTGAAAGGTCGCAGCCGATGCCGAAGTGCTCGTTGAACAGCAGGGCAAGCTCGGCGATGGTCAGCCCGTGGCGCATCGGCAGCGGGTATTTGCCCACAAACGAGCGCAGGGCCGGGTCGAGGCAGTTGCCCTCCACGGCCAAACCGCCGATGGGGTTGGGCCGATCCAAAACCACGACCTTTCGGTCCCGGCGCCGGGCTGCTTCCATGCAAAGGGCCATGGTGGAGATGAAGGTATAGACCCGTGTGCCGACATCCTGCAGATCGACGACCAAGAGGTCGACGGCGTCCAGCATCTTTTCTGTGGGAACCCGCGTGCTGCCGTAAAGCGAATAGACTGGAATTTTCAAGGCCGGGTCGAGGCGGTCTTCGGACTCGATCATGTTGTCCTGTTTTTCGGAGTAAAACCCGTGCTGGGGGGAGAACAGGGCGGTCAGTTTCATCCCGGCAATGCGGTCGATGCAAAACCGGGCGTGGTAAAGGCGGCGGTCCACCGAGGCCGGATTGCATAAGAGGCCGATGCGAAGCCCCATCAGTTCCTGCGGGGGAGATTGAACGAATTTTTCCAGGCCGGTATTTACCTCGACCATGCCGTGATCGACCTCCTGGTGAATAAAGATCCGGGCCCAGAGGACCCGGCTTTGAGCTAAGCCCAGAGGGCATATAGACTTAAATCCGAAATTCGAATATCGAAATCCGAAACAAATTCAAAATCCGAATTTTCAAATGACCGAAACAAGGTCCAAGGGCCA
>CBFCZJ010000225.1:0-6433 GCA_965602445.1 uncultured Desulfobacterales bacterium
TAACTCCCCAGCCGCTTCAAACTGATGGTCAATTCCTCCATCTTTGCCAGCACCGGTGCCACCTTTTCGTCGTTTTCGTCCCCTTCAAAGTCGAGAAAGAAGCAGTAGTTGTCCGGATCCTGGCGAAGCGGCATCGAAGAGATCCTCGTCAGGTTGATCTCAGCATCGGCAAAGAGGCGAAGGACTTCGAACAGCCTTCCGGCTTCGTGCCGGGTGGCAAAGACCACCGAGGTCTTGTCGCCGCGCCCCTCGTACCCGTCCCTGGATAGGAGCAGGAACCGAGTGGTGTTGGACGGTCCGTCTTCAATCCCCTCTTTGATGATCTCCAGATCATAGAGCTCGGCGCACAGGGCGCTGGCGATGGCCCCGGCGGCGCGGGGATTTTCCCGGGCGAGCATTTTAGCGGCGCCGGCGGTGTCATAATAAGGCCGAGGTTCGAGACGGTTGCGCGCGAGAAATCCGCGGCATTGGGCCAGGGCCTGGGGATGGGAAAAGACCTGGCGAAGATCCCGGTAGTCCCTGACGTCCGTGGCCAGCAGGCAGTGGTTCACCGGCACCTTGGCCTCTCCGACCACTTTCAGCTTCGTGTCGGTCAGCAGGTCGTTGACTTGGGTGACGGCGCCTTCCAGGGAGTTTTCCACCGGCACGACCCCGAGATCGAGGGTCCCGTCTTCCACCCCGCGGAACACGTCGACGAATTCCAGGCAGGGGATATAGGCGCCGCCGGGAACCAGGCGGCGTGCTGCCACCTCCCCGTAAGCGCCGTGTTCTCCCTGGAAGGCGACCAGAGGGCGCTCCTCTTGCTGCAGGCGTTTGCTTTCATCGATGATGGTTTTCAGCAGGTGCCGGGTAAAAGACCGCTCCACCAGGTCCAGGGCCATTCGCTCTGCCCGGGCCAGCAGGTCCGCCTCCCGGGCCGGATCGCTGACACCTTCCTTGAATTTCTTGGTGCGCAGGGCAAGCCCCATCCGCTCCTGGAGCAGCACCAGCAGCTCCCGGTCGATCTTGTCGATTTTCGTTCTGATTTCTTCC
The DNA here is from genome assembly GCA_965602445.1 of uncultured Desulfobacterales bacterium. GTDB lineage: Bacteria > Desulfobacterota > Desulfobacteria > Desulfobacterales > CAFBRK01 > JAIPEL01. Next base: position 1,033 of record CBFCZJ010000225.1, read on the forward strand.
AGTTTCATGCGTCACCTTATTGAATGCCTAAATTGCCTAAAATGACTAAAATGCCTAAAGTTGTGGAATCGCTTCCCTCTATTTCTCCGAAATCCCGGCAAAAAACTCCTGCATTGGCCTGATCTTTTCCATGATCCGGGCAAACTGTTCCGGGGTCAGGGCCTGGTCGGCGTCGCACAGGGCTTCTTCAGGCCGACGATGGACTTCCACCATGATGCCGTCGGCACCGGCGGCCAGGGCCGCCAGGCTCATGGGCGCCACCAGCTCCGGACGCCCGGTGCTGTGGGTCGGATCCACGATGATCGGCAGGTGGGTCAGTGCGCGCATGGCCGGCACCGCGCTCAAGTCGAGGGTGTTTCGAGTGTAGCGCTCGAAGGTGCGGATGCCGCGTTCGCAAAGAATCACGTCGGGGTTGCCTTCGCTCAATATATATTCTGCGCAGTTGAGCCATTCTTCCAGGGTCGAGTACATGCCGCGCTTGAGCAAGACGGGACGGCCGGCCTTTCCCACCTCCTTGAGCAGGGAGAAGTTCTGCATGTTGCGGGTGCCGATCTGCAGGACATCGGCAAACTCGGCCACCCAGGAAACGTCCCGCGGATCGATGACCTCTGTGATGACCGGGAGCCCGGTCTCCTGGCCGGCCCGGGCCAAAATCTTGAGTCCTTCCAGGCCGAGCCCCTGGAAAGAATAGGGTGAGGACCGGGGTTTGAAGGCCCCGCCCCGGAGCATGTCGGCACCGGCTTTTTTGACCGCTTCGGCGGTTTCCATCATCTGGGCCTGGCTTTCGATGCTGCAGGGCCCGGCAATGACGCAAAATCCTTGGCCCATCGTCACCCCACCGATCTTCACAGCCGTTTTCTGCACCTGGCTGATCGACGTCAATTTCAGGTTTTTCATGATTTCCTCAAAATAGAAAAGCCCCGGAAGTACCCGGAGCTTTTTCAAATAAAAAACCCCGGGCGGACTTGCGGTCCACCCGGGGCGTATTGACGATTGAACGACTACACGTCCGGATGGACGCTTCTAAAAAAGAAGCGCCCGAAAATAAACAGCCTGTTGGATCGTGCAGTACATCCCATTATCATACTCCTGTAAACCAGATTTTTATTCCCATGCCCCAGACGATTTACATTGTCAACCTTTTTATCGCTGATGTGCCGAAAGCCTTTTCTTCTGAGTGCCGGGTTCTTTGTTCTGAGTTCTGCACCCGACCGTTTATCGGGCCTTTCCGGCCACATCCGGGGCGGCCTGGGCGGCGTTTTGCATATCGACTTTCACGCGAAGGGCCTTGAGCCCCTGCACACCGGGCAGGTCTTCCAGATCGAGGAATTCGGGCCGGCCGGTCAGTTCCTTTTCCTCGATGAGAAACTCGATGTGCTGACGCATTTCCCTGGCTTCGGCAGTGCTGGTATACACAACCGCGATTTTGCCCGGCTGGGTCAGGCGCTCGCCGGTTGCCTTGACCCGGGCCTTGTCGATGCGGGACTTGATGATCTCGTTTCTCACGTCGTAGGCGCCGTCTACGTCAAAGCGGCGCTCGTCGTAGCGGAACCGGATCGACAGCGGCGCCTCCTGGACCAGGACCAGATGGGCGGTCTTCAGTGGGACCTTCAACTCGGGTCCCACCGCCTCTGCCAACCGGGCCAAGCCTGCAGCGGTTTTGATCTGCCAGAGGCGCAGGTTTTTCAGGTGCAGATCGCAAAACCCCCCTCGCTCCAACAGGGATTCGCCGGCGTAGATCAGGTAGTCGACCCCGTCGGTGCGGTGCCGCTCGAAGTAATGGGGGATCAGCCGTTGAAGCTCCGCTTCCTCGCGGTCCAGGTAGGCGGCCATCTTTTCGGTCAGCTGAAAGAGGCTCTCTTCGAGATCCTTTCGGATATGGTACAATGTGCCCACCGCCGGGTCGAGTGCTTCCATGTAGCGGTCTACAGCCCTTGCCGTTTTGGGGCCGTAGGTTTTGAGCTCCGGGAAATGGGCCTCCACCTCGCTTCGGAGAAAAATCAGTACGGTCGTCTCGTCGTCGCTGCCCAGGCCGGCTTTCAGCCGCTTCATATGGCCCTGGATGCGTTTTTCCAGCTCCCGGAAAATCATCAGGGGCCGAACCGTGCCTGCCTCCTTGACGACCTTTAAAGCGAGAGCCAACTGGGCCGACAAATCCTCGGAGATGGCCCGGTTTCGTTCCGCGGCTGAACCTCGGACATCGGATATGCCATAGATCGGAAAGACGTCCTTGAATACGATGGGGGCCATCTGTGCGTTTTCGTCGGTGCGAAGCGCCTCCAGATGCGCCAGGGCCTCCTGTTCAAAGCGCCATTCCACCACCGGATGGATCGGGGTGCACTTTTCCTTGATTACCCGCTGGATCTGGCCGTGGAAGTCGTCCAGAGCCTTGTTGACCGCCATGGCAAACAGCGGCTGGATCTGGGACATGAGCACGGTGTCCATGGGACAGAGGTCGCCGGCTTTGGGAGAGCCCACGTCGAGGGTGCCGATGACCCGCCCCTTGTAGGAAAGCGGAGCGATCATCAGCGATCGGATTCCCTCCGGGGCCGCTTTTCCCGGATTCTTGCAAAACCAGGGGTCTTTTTCCACATCGGCGACCCGGACGATATGACCGCTGTCGACGGCGCGTTCAAAGGGGCTGCCGGAAAACAGCGACAAGCTTGCATGGCGGGATCCGGCAAAGATGCAGTCTCCGCTCTTGTCCGTTCCGGAGTTGAGCAGCAGGATCTGGTTCTGTTCGAGGGCGGCGATGCCGGCCGTCAGCTCCGGCCGCTGGAATAGAACCCGCAGATGGTGCTGGAGCCGGTCGAATCCTTCTGCTGAAACGATCGACTCCTGGTCGATCAGATCCCGTGACAGGGCACCGATCATCTCCGCTTCGGTAGCGTCGGCTGCCTTGAACACGGTCAGCCCCTGGAGACTGAACTGTTCCGGGGGCAGAATTTCCCGGAGGATTTCCGGATCGATCAGGTGGCCGAGAACCCGGTCTCTGTCCTTCTCGCTTAGGGTCGGCGGCCCGTCAGGCGCAAGGGCCTCTACGAACCGGTAGTCCGGATCGATGCGGTAGTGGCGCTCCAAGCCGGTTTCCGGATCCTCCACGATCCGGACCAGTGGATAGTCGAGACGCTGGCGTATGCCGTAAATCGAATCGAGGATAAACAGATACGCCCGGATAGCCCGTCCCCGGTCGAAGTCTTCTTCGTCTATATTCATCCGGCCTTGAAGAGACCCGTCTTCGGCAACGAAAAGCCGGGAGAAGGCCTCCGTGGTGTAGACGGGGCGCTGGGCGAAGGGTAAAAATGCGGCCAACGCCTCGGTCTTCAGCACCGCCGGAGGAAACATCATGGCAAGGAGTTTTGCCGTGATGTTTCTGTGGGCTTCGGTCATCTCCGATTCGTCAACCGGTTCTGCCAAGGTGTCGGCTTCGGCCAACAGCGAGGAGATCTCGCCTTTGCGGCAGTCGGCTTCGGGCCCTAAATCGTCCCGGGAAGCACGAACGGCCGCAATCAGCGGCTCCAGACTCATTTTGCACGAGAACGGGTATTCTATCAACAAATTCGGCATATCGGCACCTTTTGACCATAGGTTAACATCCACATCATAATCCTTGGGTCGTGGAAAGTCCACCGGCTCCCGGTGGGAAAACATTGCAACCCCGATTGAGTTGGTATGGGAGTTCTCAAGGCGCAGCCGGGCGGGCACGGCAGACCCGCTAGAAAAAGAACAGTATCGAAAAAGTTGATTTTAGGCTCGGCATATGGTAACGGCCTTGGTATCGTTCCAACCGGTTACACCCATCTTACCAGCCTTTTTGGCATCGCGCATCAAGCGCCCGGAGCGTCTCGGACCATCAAGGACGGCGACTCACGGACGAAGAGATAAAACACGAACCCATCGCTGCGCTGCCGACAGAATTGACTGCCTCCATCAGCCGGCGCGGTAAAAGTATCGCCACTGCTTATGAAGCTGCGATTCGCCAGGGTTCATGCAAAGATGCCCCTGCTGTTGACCGTCGCTGCGATGGTGGTTGTCACCGCCTCGCTTGCCGAAGCAGCCGAGACCATTGAAGTCGTCTCGCCGGCACCCCCTCACTTTGCCGGCCAGCCCCTGGTATTCCACATCCAGTTGAAAGGCTTCTTTCAGCCGCGCCGGGCGACCGTATTTTACAGGCCCGTGGGCGGGGCCGTCTTCCGGCAACTGAACCTGGCAAAAGAGACCGAAATCGATTTTCGCGGCTCGCTGCCCGCCTCGCGGGCGGTGCCGCCGGGCATCGAGTATTTCATTTCCGTGGAAGACGGCCGGGGGCAAATCTACACGCTGCCGGCACTGGATCCGAGAAAGAACCCCTTTCGCATCGACATCCAACTTGACCGCGATCCGCCGCAGATCGGAAAAACCTCCCCGGGCCTGGGTGAAGACGTCCAGACGGTGAGGCCGGCGTTTCAGCTTTCTTTCACAGAGGAGGAGTCGGGCATCGATCCGACCTCGATTCGGCTCGTATTGGACGGGGTCGATGTGACCGGTTTGGCGTCTTTCAAAGACAACCAGCTAAAATTCAGCCCAGCCATCAACCTGGTGCCGGGGCAGCATGTGCTGGTCGTCGATCTGGCAGACGCCGCCGGCAACCGGATGCCGCCGCAGGAGATCTCCTTTTCAGTTGTTTCCCCCCGGCAAGAGGATGTCATCGCCGGACTCGACCGGGCTTCTGCCGAGGTATACTGGGATGCCGAGGCCAATGTCGGCCTGCTTTCAAAAAAGGACACGGCCTATTCCGACTGGCGGCTTCAGTCCAGCGCCACGGTTCGCTCGATCGCTGAAAAAGACAAGTTGCGGAGCTCCCTAGACGCCAATGTCTGGTACTTTGACGAAGAAAAATCCGAGGAAAGCAAAACCTGGAACCTGAACAATTTTCTGGCCTCCTTTGTCTACGATGACCGCTACACCCTTGATCTGGGTGACATCACCGTGGAGGGAACCGATCTGATCAGCCGGAGCCTGTACCGCCGCGGCGGGCGGTTTGGCGTCGACTTGAACGGCACCGAGGCCCAGGCGTACATGGTCCGGAGCAACGCGGTCACCGGCTTCAACCACCTGCTGGGCGGAACAGATGAAAACCAGCAGATCTGGGGCGGTTTCCTGGCACAGGAACTGCTGGGGGATCGACGTCTGGCGGTCAAGGCGAGCTACATGACCGGCAAGAACTACGAGCCCGACAATTACAATGCCAGCACGCAGCAGCCCGGCACCGAGGGAGATGTGGTCAGCCTCTCTTTTTCCAGCCGGTTGCTTGGCGAGAGCCTGCAGTTCGAAGGAGAGTACGCCGGAAGCCGCTTCGACACCGACATCTCAGACGACCGGGGAAAAGAGTCCGACCATGCGCTGCGGGCCAAGGTGTTCG
>CBFCZJ010000226.1:0-6418 GCA_965602445.1 uncultured Desulfobacterales bacterium
GCGGCCGGGGTCTTCACCCGGAACCGGGTGCAGGCGGCCCCGGTCCGGTTGACGCGGCAGCGAATCGAAGTCGGGCGCTGCCAGGCGGTGATCGTCAACAGCAAGAATGCCAACTGCTGCACCGGCAGCCAGGGGATGGCCGACGCCGGTGCCATGGCCGAAGCGGCCGCCCGGGAGCTCGGTATTTCCCCCGATCTGGTGGCGGTGGCCTCCACCGGTGTGATCGGCGAGCCGCTGCCGCTGGCGAAAATCGAGTCTGCGATTCCTGCCCTGGCCGCCGCGCTTTCCGAGGAGGCGGTCCAAGACCTGGCCCAGGCGATCATGACCACCGACACCGTTCCCAAGGTGGCCCATCGAACCGTTCAGATCCAAGACAAGTCCTTTACCGTTGTCGGCGTGGCCAAAGGCGCCGGCATGATCCGACCGGACATGGCGACCCTGCTCGCTTTTCTGTGGACCGACGCGGAGGCGCAGGCCGGTACGCTATCGTCGATTCTGAGGCCGGCCGTCGATGCCACATTCAACCGGATCACCATCGACGGGGACACCAGCACCAACGATACGGTGCTCCTTCTGGCTGGAGGCAGCTCGAATCTCTCCGCCGAAACCCCGCCGGTGAAGGTCGCCCTGCAAAGAGCCGTCAACGAGATCCTGGCCGAGCTTGCCCGGGCGCTCGTAAAAGACGGAGAGGGGGCGACCAAACTGGTGGAGATCCGGGTCCGCGGTGCGGCCGGCGACGCAGACGCCAGGCAGATCGCCGACACCGTGGCCAACTCGAACCTGGTCAAGACCGCCTTTTTCGGCGAAGACGCCAATTGGGGAAGGATCCTGGCTGCGGCCGGCAGGGCCGGTGTGGTTTTCGATCCTGAGCGGGTCGATCTGTTCTTCGACGACGTTCAGATGGTGAAGGATGGCCGCGGATGCGGAAAACAGGCCGAAGCCAAAGCGACGAAGGTGCTGAAACGATCCGAGTTTGCCGTCACTCTGGATCTGCACGAAGGGGAGGGAAGGGCGCAGGTGCTGACCTGCGACTTTTCCGTCGACTATGTGCGGATCAATGCGGATTACCGGAGCTGAAAAAATGCCTAAAATGAGCTAAAATGCCTAAAATGACTAAAATTTTGGAAGACAGCCTTCAAAGTACCGTGGTCGTTTGCCTGCTGCCTCCCCTAATGATCAAAAAAAGCGGCATATGATAGAAACGCCGGAGCGAAGCGACACCACAACTGTAGGCATTTTAGCTCACTTTAGGCATTTTAGGCATTCGCAATTCTCTGGGCATTGATCTTACTCATGAAAAAACCTACCCCCGAACAAGATCTTCATGCCGGCGACGCCCCGGTCCGCCTCCAGAAGTACCTTTCCTCCGCCGGGGTCTGCTCCCGCCGAAAGGGGGAGGCCATGATCATTGCTGGCCGGATTTCGGTCAACGGGCAGGTGGTGACCCAACTGGGAACCAAGGTGGTGCCAGGAAAGGACCGCATCGAGGTGGACGGCCGCCCGGTCCAGGCCGAGGACAAGCGTGTCTATATCGCCTTAAACAAGCCGGCCGGCTACGTCACCTCCTGCCGGCAGCCGAAAGACACCATCGTCCTGGACCTGGTCGACATCGGCGAACGGGTTTACCCGGTGGGCCGGCTCGACAAGGAGTCGACCGGCCTGCTGCTGCTCACCAACGACGGGCGGCTTCATCACCGGCTTTCCCACCCTTCCTTCGATCATGAAAAAGAATACGAGGTGAAGGTGGAGCATCCCATTTCAGACGATCAATTGGCGAAAATGGCCGCAGGGATGCCGGTGCTCGGATCCCGGACCCGGCCGGCGGAGGTCCGGCGCCTGTCCGGAAGGCGGTTCCGGATCGTTCTCAAGGAGGGCAAAAACCGCCAGATCCGCCGAATGGTGCAGCAGCTCGGACACCGGGTGGTGCGCCTGAAGCGGATCCGGGTGGCGGACATCCGTCTCGGCCGCCTGGCCGAAGGAAAATGGCGGCATTTGACAAACCGGGAGATCAAGGCGCTGCTTTCCGGGGTCAGCGGTTCTTCCAGATCCGTTCCTGCCGGTCATCCAGGCAAACGGCCGGAACCTGAATAAAATCGCTGATGCGATACGAAGGTCCCATATACCGGCCGCCCAGTGAAGCCGACTCGCTGCTGATCCAGGCGACGGTGGGCTGTCCCCACAACCGATGCACCTTCTGCATGGTTTACAAGAAGGGGCCCCGGTTCCGGGTGCGCCCGGTTGCCGAAATCGAGGCAGACATCGCAGAAGCTGCCGAAACCCTCGGCAGCCGCGTCAAAACCCTTTTTTTCCCGGCGGGCAACACGATTGCCATGAAGACCGAAGACCTGAGCCGGATCTGTCGGACCGCCTATCGGGCTTTTCCAAACCTTTCGCGAATCACGGTCTACGGGTCTTCCCGGTATATCTACCAGAAAGGGCCGGACGATCTTCGGCGCCTGGCCGGGGCCGGCCTTTCAAGGATCCATGTGGGGCTCGAATCCGGGGACGACAAGGTCTTGAAAAAGATCCGCAAGGGGTGCGACAGCCGGCTGCAGGTGACCGCCGGCCGGTGGGCCAAGGCGGCCGGGATCGAATTGAGCCTGTATGTCGTGCTCGGCATCGGCGGGAGGGAAAGAACCCGCCCCCATGCCGAGAAGACCGCCGAGGCGGTCAACCGCATCGGACCGGATTTCGTGCGGCTGCGCACCTTCGTGCCCAAGATCGGCACACCGATGCTCGAAGACGTTCAACAGGGGCGCTTTGCGATGCTCGGTCCCCATGAGGTCCTGGACGAAGCGGCGCGCCTGATCAGGGCCATTACTTCGAGCACCGTGTTGACCAGCGACCATTACACCAATTACGTGAATCTCGAAGGACAGCTTCCAGAAGACCGGCGCCGTCTGCTGGAGGCGATTTCCGGTCACCGGCAAAAAGACGAGAACCAATTTCGGTCCTTTTTCATCGGAACCCAGTAGACCCTATTATTTTACCCCGCCGGCCAGCAGCGCGGCGGGGCAGGAGATGGAAACCCCATGAAACTGACGCTCAGCGCGTTTCAATCCGGAACCGAGACCGTTGCCGTAGTCGGCCTCGGGTACGTCGGGCTGCCCCTGGCAGTCCACCTGGCGCAACATTTTTCGGTGATCGGCTATGATCGAAAGTCAGAGCGCATCCAGGAGCTGATCCGTGGAGAAGACCGCACCCTGGAAGTCAGCGCAGAAGAACTCCAGGCGGCTTCCATTCGCTTCACCGACCGGGCTGAAGAGCTGCAAAATGCCCGGCTGATTATCGTGGCGGTTCCCACCCCCATCGACGCGTCCAGGATTCCGGACCTGTCACCGCTGAAGACCGCCTCAGAGACCGTTGGCCGCTTCCTTCTTCCCGGAGCCTGCGTGGTCTACGAATCGACGGTCTATCCGGGGGCGACGGAGGAGGTCTGCATCCCGATTCTGGAAAAAGCCTCCGGGCTTGTCTTCGGAAGGGATTTTACCGTGGGATACTCACCGGAGCGGATCAACCCCGGAGACCGCCTCCACACTCTGGACCGAATCGTCAAGGTGGTATCCGGTTCGGACGAGGCGACGACTCGCCTGCTGGAGCAGGTGTATGGCGCCGTCGTCTCCGCGGGAATCCACACGGTTTCTTCCATCAAGGTGGCCGAGGCGGCAAAGGTGATTGAAAACACCCAGCGGGACCTGAACATCGCCCTGATGAACGAGCTGGCCATGATTTTCGACAAGATCGGCATCGACACCGCCGAGGTGCTCGCTGCCGCCGGCACGAAGTGGAACTTTCTGCCCTTTCGGCCCGGCCTGGTGGGGGGGCACTGCATCGGCGTCGATCCCTATTATCTGACATTCAAGGCCGAATCTCTGGGCTATCACCCCGAGATGATCTTGGCCGGCCGCCGGATCAACGACGGCATGGGAAAATACATCGCCGAACGCGCCGTCAAGATGCTGATCCGTTCTGGATGCCGGGTCAATGGGACACGGGTTGCCGTGCTTGGCCTGACCTTCAAGGAAGACGTGCCGGATCTTCGCAACACCAGGGTGGTGGACATCGTGCGGGAGCTTCAAGACTACGGGATCGATGTGCAGGTTCACGATCCGCTGGCCGATCCGTCCGAGGCGGCAGACTATTACGGCATCGAGCTCAAGGAGATGGCGGCGCTCCGGCAAAGCGACGCGATTGTCGTCGCCGTCGCCCATCGGCTGTATCTGGAGATGGGCCTGGGTCGGATCGCCGGCCTGTGCGCATCCGAGCCAGCGCTGGTGCTGGATGTCAAAAGCGCCTTCGACAAGGCGGCGGCCGAAACCATGAACATTGACTACCGGAGAATTTGACGGGGTTTTCTTCGGCTCAAACAGTTGCCCAGCTTCCGAGCTAACACCCATCGGCCTTCGGCTCAGACTTGCTGGAGTTTTGTGGAGAACCGCTAAAAATAATTTGGCCCCCGTCTTGTGGATGCCGATGCCCGGTGCGCAGCGCACCCATCAGTGTCTGGAGCGAAGCAAGGCGGGATAGCGCTCTTTGATTTGGGAAAGAATCGGAGGCGGAAGCTTGGCCTTGTGAAGAGACCGGACCTGGGAAAGCTGCGCCGCGGTCAGCCCCTTGGCGCCGTCAAGCTGCGCACCGCCAAGATCAGCCTGCGACAGATCCGCCCCTTTGAGCAGCGCCCCCCGCAGATCGGCGCCGGCCAGGACGGCTTCTCTCAGATCGGCTCCCCACAGGAGTGCGCCTCGAAGACCGGTTTTGCGAAGCACCGCCCGTTGAAGTCCTGCGCCCTGCAGATCGGCCCCGGTCAGATTGCTTTGTGAAAGATTGGCGCCTTGCAGATCGGTTCCCACCATTCGGACTCCGGCAAGGCGCATTCCGCTGAGGTCGAGCTGTCGAAGGCGGCACCGGCTCAAGTCGATGCCGGAGACGCCCAGACCGGTCAGCCGCCTCACAATTGCCCGGAGCCGCCGTAAAGCACCGGGGGTGTCCCAGCCGCGAAGATCGTCGATTTCCTCCAACAGCCGACGGATTTCCCAGCGTCGCCGACTCCTTTCCATCACCACCAAAACGACGGCCACCGGCAGGACCATGCCCAGAAGCATCCCGTAGGCTTCGACGGCGACGGCCTGCCAGAATTCGCCTGAAGGGTGGGGGCGATCCAGACCCAAGAGTCCGGTCAGAATCGGAATGGCCAGCAAGAGGAAAAAAAGCGCCGCCACCGGCCCGCTGGCCGCCACCTGGTTCCGATACCGGTAGGCGGCGATGGCCAGAACCAGGATGACGACGCTGCAGATGATCGTGTCCGGGGGAATGTAGAAGTCCCAGTCCATGGTTGGCGCGTTCTCCGGAAAAGGGCTGCCTGCCGCCTGGGTTTCAGTCCAGACGCAACACTTCGAAAGTGTTTCCAAACAGGTCGACGAGCAAAAGCCGGTTTCGTAAAAGATCCTGCCGACCGAGAATGATTTTCACCACCTCTGACGCCTCCACCGAGGCGAGCAGAAACACCGCCTGAGCCAGGCAGCCCAGTTCAACCTCGGAGCCGGTGTCTGCGGCCTGGCCCGCCTCTCCGTAAATCAGGGAAAGCCCGGCGTCTTGCGGAAAAATCGTGGTCACATGCCCTGCGGCGCCGGCCACGGCCGCCGAAATCATCGGTTTGCCGGCGGTTTTGGCCGCCGCCTCCAGGGCGAAGCGTATTGAAATGCGGTCGAGGCAGTCGACCACCACGGTGGCGCCTTTCAAGAGCGGTGCCACGCTGTTTTCATCGACGAAACCGCTGTGGACTTGAAGCGCCACGGCAGGATTGATCGCTTTGATCCGCCTTGCCGCCGCTTCCGGCTTGGGTTCACCGAGGTTTTCTACCGTGCTCATGAGCTGGCGGTTCAGGTTGCTCTCTTCGAACCGGTCCCCGTCGACCAGGGTGAGGGCGCCGACTCCGATCCTGGCCAAAATCTCGACCACCACTCCGCCCAGGCCCCCGAGGCCGACTACGACAACGCGGCTTTCGCCGAGAACCTGCTGTTCTTCTACCGAGAGGGCGCGGTAATTTCGCAAAAAACGTGCCGGGTGCACCCCGTTTCTTGCGGCCAGTATGTCGATTCGGCCCAGCGGTGTGCCGGATTTCTTCGAAACGCCAAGCGCGTCGGCAAGATCGATGATCGGAGCCGTGCTGCCGTCAGGCAGGGGTCTGCGGTTGGCGGCCTTCCGGATATGCTCGAACAAGGCCTTGTCGGATGGACCCGCCATGGAAGATCCTCATTTTTCTTCGCTTACGCTATCCTCCGCCCACAGGCGGGAAAATGCCCAACCGGTCTCCGTTTTTCAGCAGGGTATCGAGGGGCTTTTTTTCACCGTTGACAAAAACCAGTTTGGCTTGCCTCTCTGGTATCTCCAGGGCTTCGACCACGTCTCTGACCGTTGT
>CBFCZJ010000227.1:0-6400 GCA_965602445.1 uncultured Desulfobacterales bacterium
CGATTTTTAAAGGAAGCGGGGATAAAAAGCTAATGGAATACAAAGGTTATTCTGCCAAAGTCGACTTTGACGAAGGGGAAAATATTTTCCATGGGGAAGTCATCAATCTCCGTGACGTGGTAACTTTCGAAGGTGAAAGCGTTGATCAACTTCGAAAGGCTTTCCAGGATTCGGTGGACGATTATTTGGAATTCTGCGCAGAGCGGGGAGAGGACCCTGAGAAGCCCTATTCCGGGAAGTTTGTTGTCCGTGTCGAGCCGGAGCTGCATAAACGCTTGGCAATTGAGGCCCGAAAAAGAGGAGTCAGTATTAATGCCCTGGTTGGTGAGACGTTGTCAAAAACAATGAAAGAATCCACCCAACAAGGGCATTCACGCTGACCGAAGAACCTGAAGGGTTTTTCGGCAGGTGATGCCGGGCGTTGTGAGAGTAGAAACCGGAAATCACTGGTTTCGTGAATTTGCAAGGATATGATTACGCTTCGAGTCGGAGATCCTACTAAAATGACGAAGGTTTCCGGTTATTAGCTCCAAATCATGGTCTATGGCTGTGGCTGCAATCTGGACAGCCAGGGCCGGGGCGTTTGCGTAATCTTTTCCGAATCGACCTCTTTTATACATTTATATGACGACCACTCTGGAGGTACCGCATTTCTTTTTGAAGTTTCCAGCTGAGCTGATCTCAATGTATGACGCTCCCTGCCTGGGCCCGAAACTGCCTGCCAGGACAACGATGAGGTCTTCATCCTTGAAGTGCTTCTCCGATATCAGCCGGCAGATTGATTGTTGCAGGGGCTCATTGGAGGTAATATCCACGGCGACGTGTTCAGCATAAACACCGTAGGAAAGCGATAATTGTCTCACCACCTTTTCATCGTAAAGCTGGGCATAAATTGGATTGGGCCCTCGATAGGCAGCCAGAGCCAGAATAGACTTCCCGGTCATTGAATCGGCAACAATTGCTGCGGTTTCCAGCCTCAAGGCTGCTTTTACTGCCGCTTTGGCGAGATAAGCGGCAACGATGTCGCTCTGCCAATACGGGGTATCGATATAGCCAGTCTTCTTCTGCTCTACCTCAGAGGCTATTTTTGCCATGGTGACAACGGCAAGCTCGGGGTATTTTCCGCTTGCGGTTTCTCCCGAAAGCATCAACGCATCGGCATAGTCCAGGCAGGCGTTGGCCACGTCGGAGACTTCCGCCCGAGTGGGTCTCGGGGACTGTATCATGGAATGGAGCATCTGCGTGGCAACAATCACCGGCTTTCGTTTTTCAATGCATGTTCGTATGATGCTTTTCTGGATCAGGGGTATCTGCTCTGCCGGAATTTCCACCGCCAGATCACCGCGTGCAATCATGATACCGTAAGCATGATCAAGAATCTCATTCAGATTCTCAACACCGTCATAATTCTCAATTTTTGCGATGATCTTTATCGCTGACCCGGTTTCGTCAAGTATCTCCTGAACAGCAATGACATCCTCTGCATTTCTGACAAATGAGTGGGCGATGAAATCGAGCTTGTTCTCGGCGGCAAAACGGATAAAAGCGATGTCTTTTTCCGATAGAGCCGGCAGCTTGACATGAACCGATGGGATATTGATGCTCTTGCGTGAGCTGATGATGCCATCGTTTTCGACAACGCAAATCAGGTGTTCTTCATCTTTGTCGATCACCGCAAGAGCCACATTGCCATCATCGATCAGGATACAGCCGCCAACAGGAATATCGTTGAAAATATCCGGATAGGATACGCAGATAATATCGTCATGGGATTTCTCCCGTGGCGCCCCTTTGACCCGGATGACGTCTTCATATTTGACAGCCAGGGGGGTTTCCATGTCACAGGTTCTGATTTCAGGTCCTTTGGTGTCTAGAAGAATTCCTATTTTATCGGAAACAGCCCGTGTATTGGTTATGATTTTCAGGGCATCTTCGTGGCTCATGTGGGCCGTGTTCAGGCGAACCACATTCATTCCTGCTTTATAGAGCCGACCAATGAATTCAACAGAGCAGTTCAAGGTTGAAATGGTGGCGATGATTTTTGTTTTTCTATGCATGGTTTACTCGCTTGTGAAATAGAGTATCGGACTTTTGCAAATGGATGCCGACGGCATGACGGTCAGAACAGTCACTATGATTTCACCAGGGACACTAAATGATTCCCTCTCCCCGGGTGGGAGAGGTTTACCCGCCTTTGGCGGCGCCGGAGGCGACCAGGGGCCAGGGTAAGGGGGGAAGATCAGATCCCGCCGGGGGCCTACGACTTGCAGGCGTCCTTTTTTCCGGCCTTTTCCAGGAACCGGTATTTTTCCATGCCCTCGATGATGCCGCCGGCGCCCTGGCCTTCGGCGAAAAAGACATGCCGGGATCCTTTCAACGGCTTGAGTTCGGGGCTGTAGTTTCCTACCACCACGGCCATGGGCTCGCCGCGAAGCATCTCCTCGTCGTTGCCCGAATCGCCGCAGACCAGAAAGTTGCCGAGGGCAATCTCCCATTTGTAGCTCAGGTAGCGGATCGCTTTTCCTTTCGATGCTCGAAATGGAAGAATGTCGAGATACTTTCCATGGGAGTAGATCAGGGTGTAGCGGCACTTTTTGGCCAGAAGCCGGTTATGGATCTTTGCCAGCCGGTCTTTTTTCGGTTTCATGTTGTAGCTGACCTTGTAGGGGCGCTGGGCGTCCTCTTCCTGGTATTCGAGAAAGTCGAAATCGGACAGCAGATCGACGATCTTTCGCCGGTTCCACTTGCTGGAGATGTGCGTCTCCCAGCCCTGGCCCGGGTGGAGCTTGGGTCCGTAGTAGATTTCAGAGCCGACCGAGGCGATGACCACGTCCGGCTTCGGTAAACCGTGGTCTTCTATGAATTTTACCGCCGAATCGACCCTGCGGCCGGTGGCCACCCCGAAGCCGACCGTGCCCCGGTTCTCCTCCAGCAGCCGGATCAGCTCAGGGAGGCGGGAGTTGTCTTCGCCGATCAGGGTGTTGTCGATGTCGGTGATCAGAAAGTAGTCGAGGCATGCCAGCCGCCGGCCGATGGCGTCTTTCGGTTCGGCTTTTCGCATGTCGGTGGCGCCTTCGGCGGCCATCAGTTTTCGGAGCTCGTCCCGGTAGCGTTCTGCATGCACCGACCAGGTGTAGTGCTTTCTGACGTTCATGGCGCCGTTTTTAGAAAAAGCCTCCCATTTTTCCGAATCGGAGATGATTTTTTTTACGGCGGCGGCGATGGCGGCCGAATCGGTCGGATCGATCAGTATTCCGTTTTGGCAGTTTTCCAAGATATCCAAAGGGCCGCCGTCGTTGGTGGCCACGATCGGCAGACCGGTGGACGAGGCCTCCAGCAGCGTGATCCCGAAAGGCTCGGTCAGGGCGGGGTTTACGAATACGCCTCGCTTTGCCGCGGCCACGCGGTAAAGCTCCGGCACTTCGTATTCGAATTCGTGTTTTTTGGGGATGGCCATTTTCCCGTAAAGGTCGTATTTGTCCATGAGCAGGAGCATGTCTGTGAGAACCTCCCGCTCGTTTTCCTCCATATCGGAGATGTCCTTTCGAATTCCGGCAAAGACGGCCAGGTTCGCCATGGTCTGAAGTTCTTTGTCTTCTCCGAACGCTTCGACCAGGCCGGAGATGTTCTTTCGACGGTCAGGTCTGCACAGGGCCAGGATCAGCGGCTTGTCCGGCTGCATGAAAAAGCGCTCCAGCTCCTGGAAAACCGAGGCCTGAGCGTACCTGGCCTCTTCGTCCTTTTCGTTTTCAGGGAGCATGTCGCGGTAAAACGGATAGAATTTGTCGACGTCCAGACCCGGCGGAATCACCCGGTACCGGGGCAGCTCTTTGTTGCGGTACATGCCGTACTGCTTTTGGATTTCCTGCTTGGTGCTGGTAACGATAAGGTCTGCGTACCGGAGCGCATCTTCTTCGGCCTGGATCCGCTGCTCGATTCGGTATTTTTTATCGATGTCCTCTTCTTTCATTCCTTCGGCGAGGAGCTTTTGCTTCTTGGATCGGCCTGTCGAGTGGCCGGTGTATACGAAGGGGACGCCGAAGATCCGGGCCAGTTGCATGGCGACATATCCTGCATCGGGGTAGTGGCCGTGAACCACGTCTGGGATGGCGTTTTCCCGCTTGATGAACCGGATGGTCTTGTCGATGTACTCGTCCAGATACGGCCAGAGCAGCTCTTTTCGCCTGTATTTGGTGCCGCCGCATCGGATGCGCACGATCCGAAACCGGTCTTCGACTTCTTCCACCTTCCGGGCGTAGTCTTCCGAGACGCGTTTGTCCGATATCCATCGGGTGAACAGATCGACCCGTCCAATTCCTTCCAGCCTGGCCAGGTGCCGTCCAAGCTCGACCACGTAGCGCACCTGACCGCCGGTATCGGCATCCCGCCCCAGTTCCATGTTTTCAGCGCGAACCAGGCCGTGAATACTGAACATCTGGATGTACAGGTCGTCATGCTCTGTCATTGGCGGATCCTTTCATCTCCCGGCGGAAGTCTCGGTAAAATTCCATGTCTTCGGGTATGGCGCCTTCGATGCTGCAAATGCGGCTGGCAAACCGCGCCGCTGTCGACAAAATTCGCTCCGGCCCCCATCCTTCCAGGATGCCGGCGGCCAGCATGGCAGTATAGGCATCACCCGCACCCACGGTATCGGCCACGGAAGACGGTTTGGGCGCGGCAGTGCCGAAGCGGTCCCGGCCGACATACAATTCGCTGCCTTCGGCGCCTCGGGTCAGGGCCACCATGGAAAGCCCGAAGCGGGGCATCATGGCCGCGGCAGCATCAGCGCCGTCTGCCGAAAGGCCGAACATCTCCGCGGCTGTCTTGAGCTCCTCGTCGTTGAGTTTAAGGATGTCGGCCTCCTGCAGGGACCGTTCGATTAGCCGGGGCTTTCCGCATCCGGGCCTCAGGTTCATGTCGTAAAGGCAGCGGCTTTGCCGGTGGCGGTGCGAAAGGATCTGGTGGAGGGTCGAAAAGCCCGGGTCGGTGCGTTGAATCAGCGAACCATAGTAAATGAGGCTCGGCCGTTCGTCCAAAATTTCTCCGATGCTTTCATCGAAGGTCAAATGGTCGTAGGCTACTTCCTGCCGGATCGTGAATTGCGGGATTCCCTGATCGTCGAGATCGACCGCCACGGTTCCCGTCGGGTGGGTCGGGTCGATCTGGACATCCTCGCTCCGGAAGCCGGCCTTTTCGAGCAGTGACAGGATCTTCCAGCCGTTTTCGTCCTTGCCGACCCGGGAAACGAACCGAACCGGAAAACCGAGCCCCTTGAGATGGTGTGCAAAGTTGAAGGGGGCGCCTCCGATTCGACGGTATTTGGGAAAGACGTCGAAAAGGATTTCCCCGATGGAAAGAATCATAGCGCTGCCTCATACAGTCTTCCGTGCGCCCACCGGTCTTTTTCCCTTCGGATCCGGACCTGAGATCTGCCGATGAGCATCATGCCGTGTTTTTTGATCCGACTGCATACATAGCGCCGGGAATGGGCGTATCTGGCAGAAGGCTGAAGCGTGTATCCTGTTTTTCCCCGTTCTTCGACGGAGAATACGAACACACCTCCTTGTCGACTGCAGGATTTCACACCTTCGAACATCTCGTCAAGGTCTCCGATATAGATCAGCACGTCTGCCGCCACGAACAGGTCATACTTGATGCTGCACGATTGACAATAATCATGGATGTCGGCCAATGCCAGCCGATCATAGACGCCTGCGGATGCGGCGATTTCAAGCATCTTTGGCGACAGGTCAACGCCGTCGAGGCGATTGACCGCCGGCCGGATCCATCGACCGATCAGGCCGGTGCCGCATCCCAGGTCGATTGCCCGGCAAAACCCTCCCGTTTTCCGGCTCAGCCGCCCGATGCGCCGACCGAGGGTCTTTGGAAGTCCATAGTCGAGTTCAGCCAGGTGGCTTTCGAAGTGTTCGGCATAGCGATCGAACAGGTCCCTTACATAACGTCGGGGAGCCCGGGGCGTAGCCTTACCCCGGACCGAGTCGCGCAAAAACCGGACGCGAGGGTTTTCCGGGGCCAGGGCCGCCGCCTGATCCAACCGTGCTTTGGCTTCTTCGAAGCGGTTCATGGCGGCCAGCGCTTGACCGAGAGCGCACTGGGCAACGGCGTCGCACCGGTCCAGTTCGATGGCATTTCGGTAGGCTTCTGCTGCCAGGCCTATCTCGCTGCAGGCCCTCAACAGCAGGCCCTGGCTTCGGTAGGCGGCCGCTGCCCCTTTTGCGTCGCCGCCGCCGAGGCATTTTACCGCGGTGCGGCGGCAGGCGGCGGCTTTTTGCAAAAGCCGCTGACGGGTCGAGGCTTTCATCGGCTCCTTCGAAGTTTCATACGAGCATCCATATTTTCAGGACTGCCAGAAAAACCAATGCGGCCAGAAACGGCCAGA
>CBFCZJ010000228.1:0-6381 GCA_965602445.1 uncultured Desulfobacterales bacterium
CCAAACAAATTCCAAATTCCAAACACCAAATTCCAAACAAAATACCTTAGAAAGGCTTTTGTCCTTGTTTGGATATTGTGATTTGGTGTTTGGTGCTTGTTTGAAATTTGGAATTTGGTGCTTGGGATTTTTTAGCCCGCCGGTTTGCGTATTTCGCCATCTTACCTCGCTGCAAAGGCGCGACCGGGTGCAGACCCAGACCATGGGGGCGACGTCCTGATAAGTTTCACATTTGATCAAACCAACCGGTGAAGACCAAAAGATTTGTATAAATCTCCCGTCGGAGAATCTGGAATCTGGAATTTTGAATTCCGCCGCCGTCGGCGGTCATGACCTTGCCAGGAACTTGTTCCAGAGGTCGGCCACCCCGCGGCGCAGCGGCAGGTACTGATCGGCCGGCACCCGGCCCGGCTGCTGCTGAAGATCGAGCCGGTGCATCTTGGAACGGTAGGTGAGGTAGGCTTTTCTGACAAAGGCGGCTTCATCGTCTTTCAGCACGCCGACCCGGGCCAGGGTCCGGATCAGCCTGACGTTGTCGGTCCACTGAAGAAGCTGCGGATGCCGGTTGGCATGGCAAAGCACCAGGAACTGGACCAGAAATTCGATGTCCACCAGACCGCCCGGACCTTGTTTGAGATCGAATTCCGTCGACCTGGCGGAAGTTTTTTCTTTCCTGATCCGCTCGCGCATGGCCGCCACCTCTTCTTTCAGATGCTCCGGATTCCGCCGGGCGGCGAGCACGCGTTGCCGGCAATGCTCGAAGGCGTCGGCAATCTTCGGATCTCCACCGATGACCCTGGCCCGCACCAAAGCCTGGTGCTCCCAGGTCCAGGCGTCTTCCTGCTGGTAGCGGGCAAAAGCGTCCACCGGGCTGACCAGAAGACCCGAGGTGCCGCTGGGCCGAAGCCGCATGTCCACCGGGTAGAGAAATCCCGCCGGGGTATGGGCGGTCAACACGTGAAGGACTCGCTGGCCGAGCCGTGCAAAAAAAGTGGCGTCGTCCACGGGCTTTTTTCCCCCGGAGGTGGGCTCTCCTGTGCCGGCATGAAGAAACACCAGATCCAGGTCCGAGCCGTAGCCCAGTTCCAATCCGCCGAGCTTTCCGTAGGCGACCACGGCAAAGCCGCGTTCGCAGCTCCCTGTGTTCAGCCGGCAGACCGGCCTGCCGTGCCTTTCTGTCAGGTGCCTCCAGCAAAGATCGAGCACCTTGTTGAGCACGGTTTCCGCGATATCGCTGAGACGGTCGCTGACCTTCATCAGGGGCAGTACCCCGGTGATGTCGGCGGCGGCGACCCGAAGGGTGTTGACCTGCTTGAACAGGCACAGCTCCTCCATGACGTATTCCAGGTCCCGGTCATCCACCCGCTCCATGCGCGTCGAAAGCGCTTCTTCCAGTTCGGCCCGGGTCGGCGGGGCATAAAGAGTCCGGGGGTCGAGCAGTTCGTCGAGAAGGGCAGGATGCCTGGCGAGATAAGCGGAAATCCACGGGCTGGCCTCGGCCAGGCGCGCTAGGTGGGCAAGGGCCGACGGATGCTCCAGCAGCAGGGCAAGATAGGTCGTCCGGCGCTGAACCGCCTGAATCAGGTCGAGCAGGCGGGAAAGCACCTGCTCGGGCGCCGCGGCCTGTGCAGAGGCCATCAGCACTTCCGGCATCAGCGAATCGAGGCGCTCCCGGCCTTCCCGGCTCAGCCTCCGGGTGTCGGAGAGGAGTTTGAAGCCTTCGATCAGCCGCATCACTTCCTCCGGACGCCCGTAGCCGGATTCGACCAGGGTACGCCGGGATTCGTCGGGTTCGGCATCCCCCCGCCACAGCGCCGCAAGTTGCTCTGCTGCCCGACGGCCCCCTTCCTTGCCCTTTTTCTCCCCTTCGGGGCTCAGAAGTTCGCCGAAGCATCTGTGAACGGTTTGGCGATGGCTGTCCAGGACCTCTGAAAAGGCCTCCCAGGAGTCAAAACCGGTCGAATACGCCAGTCTCGCACGGCCGTCGGGATCGGCCGGCAGACGGTGGGTCTGCTGGTCGGCAAACTCCTGGAGCCGGTGCTCCACTCGGCGAAAGAACCGGTAGGCGCCGTGCATCGCATGTGCCGTCTCCGTTGGGACCAATCCTTCGTCGGCCAGGACGTTCAACACCGTTTCAATGCGGCGGGCCCTGAGCTTGGGCAGAATCCCGCCCCGGACAAGCTGAAATATCTGGCCGAAAAACTCGATTTCCCGAATCCCGCCGGCGCCCAGCTTGATGTCGTTTTCAAGTCCACGCCGGAGGACTTCCCGGTGAATGTTTTGTTTCATCCGCCGCAGGGCGTCGAAGGTGGAAAAATCAAGATACCGCCGGTAGACAAAGGGGGTCAGTCTTTCGAGCAGCCGGCGGCCGGAGGAGATATCGCCGGCCGCCGGCCGGGCCTTGATCCAGGCATACCGCTCCCATTCCCGGCCCTGCTCCTGGTAGTAGCGCTCCATGTTGTCGAAGTTCATGACCAGGGGGCCGTTTTCTCCGTCCGGCCGGAGCCTGACGTCGACCCGAAATACGAAGCCGTCTGCGGTGTTTTCCCCGATGATCCGAACCAGGCTCCGGCAAAGGCGGGTAAACCATTCGTCGCTTTCCGGCATTCGGGCCGTACCCGACGCTGCTGCCGATTCGGGATACGCAAAGATCAGGTCGATATCGGAGGAAAAATTGAGCTCCCTGGCGCCGAGTTTTCCCATGGCGACGACGACCAGTTCCTGGGGCACGCCGCTTGGGCTCACCGGCATGCCCATTTCTGCACACTGGCGCCGGTAAAGGAAGGTCAGGGCGGCGTCCAGGACGGCATCGGCCAGGGCGGACAGGTCGTCCATGGTTTCTGTAAGATCTGCCCGGCCGCTCAGATCCCGCCAGGCGATTCGAACCATTTCCCGGCGCCGGAACCGCCGCAAGGCCCTGCCCAACGCCTCTTCGCGATCCACACCGGACAAGCGATCGTCTAGCCGACGGCGCAGCTGTTGGGCATCACAGGGCTGTTCAAGGTCTCCGGAAGAAAAAAGGTCGGCCAGCAGCGAGGGCTCATTGACAAGGCTGCGAAAAACAAACCGGCTGCAGGGCAGCACCCGCACCGCGTCGGCGCTGATGCGGGCCATGTCGGCCTGCGTCAGGCCCGCCTCTTCGGCAGCCCGGCACAGGTCGCCCCACTGGTCGTCAAATTCGGCTTGAAGAATTTCCGGCAG
The DNA here is from genome assembly GCA_965602445.1 of uncultured Desulfobacterales bacterium. Taxonomy (GTDB): domain Bacteria; phylum Desulfobacterota; class Desulfobacteria; order Desulfobacterales; family CAFBRK01; genus JAIPEL01. The sequence continues at coordinate 3,202 of CBFCZJ010000228.1, forward strand.
CGTGATCATGAAGTGGCCTCTGCAACAGGGGTGGGCCTGTCCACCACGGATGGAGGCATCCTCAAACTTGGCCCGTTAAAAATAAATTCGAAATCCGAAGCACGAATATCGAAACAATTTCGAATTTCGATATTCGGATTTCGTGCTTCGAGCGTTTGTCAGCGGATTCTGACACAAAACGTCGGTTCAGACTGACGCTTGCCCAGGGAACGCTTGACACATCACCATGCACCTTCTATACCGGTTGCTCCCTGAATGCCCCGGCTGCCCGTTCTGTACCATCTTCCTTCAGCGGCTCGCCAGTCCGTTCCCCGCTATGTTTCACCGCCGGATCAGCATCCCCGCAGACGCCGGGCTGCCGGAAAGTCCAGTGGCGTGAAAATTGCAGCGGTCTAACAACCGATTGCAGGGCGGCCTAAAAAAAACATTTTTGTAAAATTTTGGGCCAATTTATAACAAAAATGAAACTTAGGGAGAAAATTTCATGTGCCGCTTGTTCGCCATCAGCAGCGAAGAGCCCCTGTCGCCCATGGTGGCCGTCAATGCATTGAACGTGATGCGCGAAGGCCACGACGGCTCGGGCGTCGGCCTCTTTTTCCGGGATCTGGCCGGCCCGTTCGAGGAGATGAAAGATGCGCCGATCCTCTCGGGAATCTTCACCGACGAGGGACTCAAGCGCCTGGACCGGTTCATGATGGATATCGGCTTCATGACCAAGTACAAAATTTCCATCAAGGTCCCCAAGGCGCCGCCGCCGGGAGTTCCGCCCCGGGACATCTACCTGATCCGGGCCTATGAGTATCCCGAGGAGTGGGACGGGCTTGCCACCGAAACGCTTTACGCCCGCCTGCTCACCATCCGGATGCAGCTTCGCCAGATGGGCGAGGAAAAAAACGACATGATCGTGTTTTCCTTCTGGCCCGACGTCATCATGATCAAGGAAATCGGCGATCCGATCACCGTCGCGGAATACCTGAAGCTCGACCGAAAGGAGCTCATGGCCCGCGTGATCATGGCCCAGGGGCGGCAGAACACCAACTACGCCATCAACCTGTACGCCTGCCACCCCTTTTTCATCGAGGGGTACTCGACCATGACCAACGGCGAGAATACGGCATTCGTGCCGATCCGGGAATACCTCACCTCCCGGGGTTTTCCCGGATACAGCGGCTATCAGTCCGACTCGGAGGTATTCACCCATATCCTGCACTACACCCTGACCCGGCTGGGCCTGGGCCTCGAGGCCTACAAGCATGTGGTAACGCCGCTGCAGGACGACGCCATCCGAACCCACCCGAACGCCGAATTCTTGACGCAGCTCAAGCACTGCTGCCACCGGCTGATCATCGACGGTCCCAACTGCGTGATCGGGTGCCTTCCGGACCACTCTTTGTTCATGGTCCAGGACCGGAAAAAGCTCCGCCCCGGCGTGGTGGGCGGCCGCCGCGGCCAGTTCGCCTTCGCCTCGGAGATCTGCGGCCTGGATGCCGCCATCCCGGCCCGGGACAAGAATCTCGATTTTCAACCCATGCACCTGGACACGGCCATCGTCGGCCCCCAGCGCCAGGAGGTTCGCATATGCAGCCAAACCGACCCATTACCCCTTCCACATTGAGCGTCAAGGACCTGCCCTGGCAGATCCTGTGGGAAAAAGACAAGTGCACCCTCTGCGGCCGATGCACCGCGGTCTGTCCGGTTCACGCCATCGAACTGGGCGTGTTTCGCAAGCGGATCGTCCAGGCCGACATCGATCCGGCCGCCCCGCCGGGCAACGTCTACAAAGTCTACCACGGCATCCGGCAAAAAACAGACCCGGCCTACGCCTGCATCGGCTGCGCCATGTGCAGCCTGGTGTGCCCCAACGACTGCATCATGCCGGCGCGAAGCGACGAAGCCGACAAGCTCCGGCTCCACATCGACCGGGGCGGCCAGCCCCGCCGCCGGGGGGGGCGCCGCAACGCAGCCGGCGGCATTCTGGACCAGATCAAGTTCATCCGGATTTCGATGCTCACCGACCCGGCCCTGGATGCCGGCCGCCACGAATTCGAGCTTCGCAGCCTGCTGGGCCGTATCCTGCCCCCCGAAGAAAATCTCAAGTTTTTCTCCGAAAACGGCTGGATTCCTCCGGTGCGCGAAATCTACCCGTTGATCATCGGGGGCATGTCCTTCGGGGCCCTTTCGCCGACCATGTGGGAAGGCCTTCAGATGGGGGTTTCCTACCTGAACGAAGAACTCGGTATGCCGGTCCGCATTTCTACCGGTGAGGGGGGATGCCCTCCCCGGCTCTTGCGCAGCCGTTTTTTAAAATACGTGATCTTGCAGATCGCCAGCGGCTACTTCGGCTGGGACGAGATCATCCACGCCATACCGGAAATGAAGGTCGACCCGTGCGCCGTGGAGATCAAGTACGGCCAGGGCGCCAAGCCCGGCGACGGGGGTCTGCTCATGTGGTACAAAGTCAACAAGCTGATCGCGGCCATCCGCGGCGTTCCGCCGGGGGTGAGCCTGCCCAGCCCGCCGACCCACCAGACCAAGTATTCCATCGAAGAGTCGGTGGCCAAGATGATCCAGTCGATGTACATGGCCTGGGGCTTCCGGGTTCCGGTCTACCCGAAGATCTCAGGCACTTCCACAGCCCTTGCCGTGCTCAACAACCTGACCCGAAACCCGTATGCCGCCGGGCTGGCCATCGACGGCGAGGACGGCGGCACCGGTGCGGCCTACAACGTTTCCATGAACCACATGGGCCATCCGATCGCCAGCAACATCCGGGACGCCTACCTGAATCTGGTGGCCATCGGGATGCAAAACGAAATTCCGCTGTTTGCCGGCGGCGGGGTCGGGAAAAACGGCAACCTGGCCGCCAACGCCGCCGCCCTGATCATGCTCGGCGCCAGCGGCGTTCAAATCGGCAAATACATCATGCAGGCGGCGGCCGGCTGCCTCGGTTCCGAGTCGGACCGGTGCAACATCTGCAACATCGGCCTGTGTCCCAAGGGAATCACCTCCCAAGACCCGCGCCTGTACCGGCGCCTCGACGCAGAAAAGGTGGCCGAACGGGTGGTGGACGTGTTTTTGAGCTTCGACACCGAGCTCAAGAAGATCGTCGCCCCCCTGGGCCGCTCCACCTCCCTGCCGGTGGGCATGTCCGACGCGCTGGGCATCTCGGACAAAGACGCC
>CBFCZJ010000229.1:0-6376 GCA_965602445.1 uncultured Desulfobacterales bacterium
CTCGTCGGGCTCATAACCCGAAGGTCACAGGTTCGAATCCTGTCCCCGCTACCAAAAAAGACAAAACAGGGGCTCGGAAAGGTATCCGAGCCCCTGTTTTATTTTTGAGATGTGTCAGACTTCTTGCCCGGTTTCGGGGTCTGAAATGTTCTTTTTCTGATGCTTGAACACCGGCGGCCTTTTTTCCACAAACGCCCTCATTCTTTCCTGGGGATCTTCGGTGATTCCGGTCAGGGCCATTATGTCGGTCGCGTATCGATACGCATGGTCCAGGGGCATCTCGATCTGCGTGTAAAACGCCTTTTTCCCCATCGCCCTCAATGGGGGACTGCCCCGGGTCACCTTGTGCATCAGATCGAGCGCTTCGTCATCGAGTCGCTCCGGTGCGACGACCCGGTTGATCATCCCCCACTCATAAGCCGTTTGCGCAGGAACGGGCTCTCCGGACATCAGCATCTCAAAGGCGCGCTTTCTGCCGATGGAGCGGGTCAGCGCCACCATGGGCGTAAAACAAAACCAGCCCGATCTTCCTCCCGGCGTCTGGAAAAATGCGTTTTCGGAGGCCACCACCAGGTCACAGCTCAGCGCCAGTTGAGATCCGGCCGCCATGGCCGGGCCTTGAACCTTTGCCAGCACCGGTTGGGGCATTCGCTGAAGCGACTGCATCAAGTTTGCGCAGGCGTGCATGAGATTTCGAAGGGTCTCGAAGTCTTTTCCGAGCATGTCGGAAAAATCATGGCCGGCCGAAAAAACCGGCCCGCTGGCGGCGACAATGATCCCTTGCGCATCCATGGCTTCCGGCGTGTCAAGAACGGAGAGAAATTCGGAGATCAGCTCCGAAGACAGGGGATTTCGCCTGGATGGATTGTTGAGGATGACTTCCAAAAAATTATCGGTTTTTCTGATTTCTAAAAAAGCGTACGACATTTTGCCTCCATGATATGGCCTTCTAAGAAGAGTCTTTGTGAGTTTGCCGCAATCGATACACACGATAATATCATATATGGGGGTTGTCATTCCCTGCGATTTGACTGTTTTGACCCGGGTCTGCACTCCCGACAGGGTGTTTGTGTTTCAAGGACAGGTGTGATGAAATCATTTCAATCCTGCTTTTGCGCGCTTTGCCGAGGAGAGAGTCGATGACCTACAAAACGCTTTTACCAACGATCCAAGACGGCATTGCGGTGCTTAGTCTCAACCGTCCGGAGCGCAGAAACGCCATGAGCGACGAGATGGCCGCTGAATTCGCATCGGCCCTGGAAGCGATCGCCGGCAGTGACGCTCGTGCCCTGGTGCTGACCGGGACCGGTTCTGCCTTTTGCGCCGGGGGCGACCTGCAGGGGTTTCGACAGTGGGCCAACGTGTCCCCGGCCAAGGTCGAGGCCGGGCTACGGAAATTTTACGGCGGTTTTCTGCGCATCCTGGACCTGCCGATCCCGACCGTGGCCGCGGTCAACGGGGCGGCCGTCGGTGCCGGAGCCTGCCTGGCCGCGGCATGCGACCTTCGTTTGGCGTCGGAAGAGGCGCGCATCGGCTTTACCTTCGTCAAACTCGGCATCAATCCGGGGATGGGGGCCGAGTATCTCCTCACTCGGCTTGTCGGACCGGCCCGGGCCGTCGAGCTTCTCATCACCGGCGATGTACTTCCCGCCGGGGAAGCGCATCGGCTGGGGTTGTTCACCCGGGTGGTGCCCGGCGAGGCGCTCATGGAAGCGGCCCTAAAAACGGCCCGCAGTCTTGCGCGGCTGGATCCTTCCATCTGCCGGGTCATCAAGCAGAACGCCGCCGCTGCCGCAGCCGATCCCATCGACCGGATCCTGGCCAGGGAGGCTCGAAACCAGGCGCCCATCTTCACGGACCCGGCCTTCCAGGCAAAGGTCAAGGAGATGATCGAGAAACTGGGCACCGGCGAAGACGCGTGATCCCGCATAGCGCATGGGGCATAGGGCATAGGGCAAAAGCAGATGTCAGATGTCGGATGTCCGATGTCAGAGGTCCGATGTCGGCGGGCCGAGAGAATCTGAAGAATGCTTACTTTGTTTGTAAATTGAGATTTGGAATTTGTTTGGTCATTGGTGCTTGGGATTTGAAAATTAGTCGGATATCCTCTTTTCTCTGACATCCGTCGTCTGTCATCTGCTTGCTGCGGCGTAGCCGAAGGTAAAGACAGGTCATCCTGCTCCTCCGCACTCCTGTTCTGACATCTGACATCCGACATCTGATATCCGACTTCGGCCATCGGCTTGAAATCCGGGAAGAGCGGATGTAGTGTAGACCAAGAAGGGATTGCGTTGCGGTTGTCGAGCGTGCTCCAAATCAACCACAAAGGAGGCGGGGATGTCCTGGCTGCAAAAAAGATGTGTGGTGGTGCCGGTCGATTTTTCCGAAGGCAGTTTTCAGGCGGTCGGTGTCGCCAAAGAATTCCTCGAAAAAGGGGGCGATCTGCATGTGATCCATGTGACCCAGCCCTGGAACGAACATGAAATCGGGGGCAGTTGGGGCCAGCAAACAGAAGAAGACCGGCTGCGCTCGATCGAGAAGGCCATACAGGAAAAACTGCAGGCCAAGGATCACGAAGATGTCCGGATTGCGATTCACATGGGGAGTCCGCCCGCGGAAATTGTCCGATATGCGGAGCAGGTCGGGGCTGAATTGATCGTGATGCCATCGGTTGGAAAGACCGGGCTCAAACACTTTGCACTGGGCTCGGTGGCCGAACGGGTCGTTCGCAGGGCCCATTGCCCGGTGCTGGTGCTGCGGAAAAAAGACCAGAAGAAGGGCAAGGCAAAGAAGATCATCGACTACGATTAGAAGTGGTTTCAGAACCCCGTCTTGCATCGAATTTCTGCGCAAAAGTATATAAAGTATAGAATGTCCCCTCAGGTCCCGTTTCTGTTCTCTGCCATCTGTCGTCTGTCCTCTGTCATCCGACATCGGACATCCGACCTCCGTTTTTTTTCTGCCATCTGGCCCTTTGCCCTTTCCCTATGCACTATGCCCCATGCGTTATGCGGCGCGAAGCGCTACCACCCCCCCTGCATTCCTTCCATCAGGGCCAGCGCATTTTGTCCCAGCACGCGGTGGTTGTATCCGCCCTCCAGCAGGGCGAAGCATCCGCCGCCACAGTGCATGGTTGCCGTTTTGACCATGCGCCCGATCTTTGCGTAGTCGTCGGTGGTCAGGGTGCCGCCCCAGTCCTTTTGGTGGTTGTCGAAGCCGGCCGAGACGCCGATCACGTCGGCCCGGCAGGTTTCCATTTCGATGCTGATCCGCTTCATGATGGCGCTCCTGCCTGCCGCGGCAACGTTGTACACGGTCGCCCAATCCTTTGCTCCCAGGATCTCCTCGGTGCCGTCGCCGTAGTGAAGGTCGATATCCAGCACATAGGCCGTATCTATTTTCCCTTTTTTCTTCAAATGGGTCAGGGCGACGGCCATGTTGTTGAAATAGCAGAATCCCCAGGCCGAATCCGAAGAGGCGTGGTGGCCCGGCGGGCGGATCGCGCCGAAGCACGGCTCTTTCAAGCCGGTTTCGGCGGTTAAAATCGCCCCGCCGGCGGCCAGGGCCGCCACCTCGTAAACGCCCTCGCGTTTGACCCACTCGATATGGGCGGCGGTGTGAACCGCGGCGATCTGTGCCTTGCCGGCCGGCTTCGGCTCGACCACCTCGGCCGCCGGCGTCAGGACTTCCATGATCGCCTCCATCCTTCCGGCCGCGGCCGCTGGATCCGCGGCATACACCGGGTAAAACGCCTCGTGAAATACGACTTTCATGGCACATTATCCGTTTTTGCCCCGAGAAGCTTTTCCACCAGCCACAGTCTAACTTCCACGTGTTCGGTCACCGCCGGAATCCGAAAGACGCTTTCGCCTTCGATCAGGGCGGCGAAAGGAATCAACTGGTCGGCCAGGTGCCGGTCCACCGAAGCCCGGGCGTCCAGATCCTCCAGCAGGCAGGCTGCCGTCTGTCTGTCGATGAACTCCGAAGATCTTCCCCTGGCCCCGGCCATGTCCGCCCCGATCCGGCAGCCCGTATCGGTTTCCGCCCATATGGCCAGCGCAGCGCCCGGCTGCACGGCAGGGAATCGATAAACCGGCGTTTCACCATCGTCGTATAAAACGTCGATTCGCGGGGCATACCCCCTTGCCGCCAAGACCCTCCGGCATTCTTCGGCCATCCTCTCCGACACCTTTTTTCCCCTGAGAATGCAAAAGGGCGCCGCATCGCGGACGATGGTGCCGGAACCCGACAGTCGGCTGCCGTCGATTTCGATCATCCGTCCTCTGTCCTCTGTCGTTTTTCCGACAACCGACATCAGGCCTCTATGTCATCGGTTATCCGTCTTTTCTGACCTCGGACATCTGACCTCCGACATCTGATTTTCGTCCTCCCCTTGCCGCGGCATCGCTTTGGCATATGCGGGACCCAAGGCAACCTTTGCAACGACATATTCCCGGGCGGTTTCCACGGCCTTTTGAACGGCCTGGGTCCGGGGCAGGGTGGAAGCGATCCGCTCGATGAACCGCTCTTGTTGAAGAATACGAAAAGCGGCCGGAAAATTCAGGTCGAACACCCATCCGATCTGCATCAGCTTGAAGTCGTTGAGCGTCCGAATATCGGAAACTTTCACCAGCTGTTCGTTGCCCAGGTCTTTCAAGGCGGCCGCCGAGCAGGTGTCGTCTTCGGGCAGGTCGAGTTCAATAATGGTATCCTTTTCTTTTCCAGACCGGCGCCTCTCGTAGTATTCGGTAACCACCTTCCAGATGTCGAGCTTGTCTGCGTCCCGGAGCAGCAGCATGAGCCTGCGCCGCTCCGGCGCAGCGGATCGGGAAACGGCCAGGGCGTTGTGGACCGCAATCGCACCGGCGATCCGGCGCTTTTCCCCGGGGCTGCAGGAGGCCAGCACCCGGTGGCGCCCCAGCTCGAGAAGGGAAAGACGGGCGTGGTTTGCCGAGGCGCTGTCAAGAAAGGTGCCGTAGTCCCGGTACTGGCGAAACCGCCCCAGATCGTGAAACAGTGCCGCCGTCTCGGCCTCTCTCATGGGCCCGGGGGGCAGGTCCAGGGAGCGGCCCAGGGTGCGGATGTTTCGGCAGACCCGCAAGGTGTGGTCGATCTTCAGCCGGATCGGGCCGTCATACCCGTCGTCGCCGGCGAGAAAGGAGGCGGTGTATCGTTGGAACCAGTCGTGAAACCGCTGCAGATCGCTGTCATTCATATCTTCAGGCATCTCTTTGGGGGTTGAGTCGATATTTATCCGATTGCAGTGGCTGAATGAAGCCAGCGGGTTTTTCCCGGCAGGCCGGTGCCCCTTTGACACGGCCCATAGCAGATCGGAGCGCGCCATGCAATGCGTCCGTTTTTCAGGCGCCAGCGCCCCGTCACCCGTCTTTTCCGCGGCAGCCGACGAAGTACAGGCTTGACAATATTTAATAATTGATATTTTATATATAGATATAAATCATCTATATTGTTGAACCTGTTTCCCCGCTGGACGGGGCAAACAGGTTCCTGTCCGCCTATCCCTCGACCTGTTTTGAACTTTCGCTGGATTCATCATCAATGGGGAAAACCCTGCTGGACGATTCAACCGGGAAACGGCCTTCTGGGTCTTTCCATTCCTTGCCGGCCGGCAGGATCCGGGCAAGGACCAATGCGGCAATCTGTTTCCGAGAAAGGAAGGTCTGCACATGGCAAAGGGTCATTACAGCATCCGCTATAATCCGGACAAACTGCGAAAAATGATCGAAGAGGGAAAACCGGCAAAGGAGATCATAAAAGAATTCAAGATTTCTCCTTACACCCTCTGGGAGCATTTGGTGATGCTCCAGGAGCTTGACAAGAAAGTCTACTTCATCGAGGGGCTCTTCGATCACGGGGAAAAAGAAAGGCCCAAACTGGAAAAAGAAGGCATCGTTTTTTCCAAGGAGATGCTGGAAAAAACAGGCTTCGAGCCCGGCGATGCGTTCGAGATGAAGGTCGAAGAAGACCGGATCATCTTAAAGAAAATCACCGATGACTAATTTCTAACCAAAGAGGTGAGCCGTGGCCGAGAAAGATTTTCAAATCATCACCGCAAAAACCATCAAAAACCTGGACAACAAGATCTTGAAATACGACATCCAGCCATGGGTGTTTTTCGGCGGTGCCGCATTGATTTTTGCCGGGGTGATCTTCACCCTCCTCGCCGGCGAGGCCGCGGAAAAGCTCTTTTCAGGCATCAAGAACTGGATCAGCGAATACACCGGCTGGTTTCTGGTGCTGACCATGAATACGGTGCTGGCCACCTGCATCGGGATCCTGGTGTCGCCACTGGGAAGACTTCGCATCGGCGGCCCCGACGCCGAGCCCGAATTCAGCTACCCGAGCTGGTTTGCCA
>CBFCZJ010000230.1:0-6363 GCA_965602445.1 uncultured Desulfobacterales bacterium
GGGAATGAAGGCCAGGGGCATGAAGGTGACGATGTTGGTCAGAATGCTGAAGGTCACCGGGCCGGCCACCTCGCTGTGGACGTGGAGCGCCCGGCGGCCCTCGGTGGGTGCTCCGGCGATGATGTCCCGGCCCGCCTGGGTCGCCTTGACACCCCAGTTCATGAAAAAACTCGCCTGGGCCCGGTAGGACCGGAGGTATTCGCCGTACTCGGTCAGCACGGCGATGTTCTTGCAGGCAATGTCGAGCGAATCGGTCACCGGGATGCCGTAGTAGCGGCAAAGATCCAGGGAGTGGGGCTTTTCCCGGCTGAAAAGGCTGTGGACGACGATCGGTTTTCCTTTTTGGCGGACCATCTTGCCCATCTGGTGGGCGGCGTCTTCTTCCATCAGGGACAGGCTTTCCGCAAAACGGATGCCGTATCCGCCGAACAGTCCGACGATGAGCAAGGCCCCCACCTGGGAATCTTTGAGCATGATGCGGGCGCAGTCGGCAAAGAGGGAGGGATCGGCATCGGTGCCGCCGGCCACATCCACGGGATTGACCACCGAGGCGGCCGCCGGAAGGATCTTCTTGAGCCCTTCCTGGGTTTTTTTGCCCAGCTCCGGAATTGTAAGCCCCAAGTCGGTCAGCACATCGGCGGCGATGGTGGCGTGGCCGCCGCCGTCGGCCAGGATCGCGATGTTGTTGTTTTTCATGGGCGGGAGGCTCGACAGGGCTTCTGCGGCAGGAAACAGTTGATCGGAGTTTTCGATCATGATGATACCGGCTCTTTGAAAGGCCCCCTTGGCGACCTCCGAGATGCCGGCCAGGGCTCCGGTGTGGGATCCGGCGGATTTTTTCCCCTTGGCCGAACGACCGCTCTTGAGCAGGACCACCGGCTTTTCCCGGGTCGTCTTGTACGCCTGCTGGAGAAACTCCCGCCCCTGGCGCATGCCTTCCACGTACATGAGAACCGCCCGGGTGTCCGGGTCCTGGCGGAAGAACTCCAGGTATTCATGGAAACGGATGTCGGCTTCGTTTCCCACGCCAACGTAGTAGGAAAACCCTTTCCGGCTCTTGAGTCGGGCCTCGGTGATCAGGGTCAGGGCCATGTTGCCGCTCTGGGAGAGAAGGGCAATGTCTCCGCTGGGCACATCCTTCATTCCCACCAGGTTCATGTGCCGCTTTAAGTTGATCATCCCCGAGGTGTTCGGTCCGATGAGGCGGATGCCGAACTTGCGGGCGCTTTCCACCACCCGGTCTTCGAGCTGCCGGCCTTCGGCGCCGGTTTCGCCGAAGCCGCCGGCGAGAATCACGGCCCCCTTGACTCCTTTTTTCCCGCAGTCTTCTAAAACCGCTGGAAGGGTCTTGGCCGGCGTGGCGATCAGGGCGAGATCGACGGCGCCCTCGATGGCCGAAACCTTCGAGTAGCATTTCAGACCGAGAATCGAACTTTCCTTCGGGTTGACCGGGTAGATGTCACCGTCGTACTTTTCGTTGAGCAGCGTCCGGATGGTCTGGTATCCTCGCTTGGTTTCGACTTTGGAGGCGCCGACAACGGCAACGGATGCGGCGTCGAGCACGGCTGTGAGCATCATGTTCTCTCCTTTTTTCATCGCAATCTAAAATTCCCACCGCTGGTGAAGGACCCGGAAATTTTTGACCGTTACGCCGAGAAATAATTCAAAATACGAAATCCGAATTTCGAAATCCGAAACAAATTCGAAATTCGAATGATCAAATGACCGAAACGAGTTGTCCTAATAGATTAAACCTATTGGATTTTTTCCGTTTTAACGGGTCGAACCGATGCCTCTCACCGATGCCTCTCACCGTTGGAGGGACAGGGTTCATTGTTTCTTCCGATCCGCGAAGTCCTGGAGCGATTCCTGCCGTTCCTTGGTCGATACGCAGGCCAGGCAGGCCTCGACTTCAAAATCCATGATCGCCTCCAGGCTGGCTTCTCCCTGGGCCATGGAAAGGCCTTTTTTGATCATCCCGATGGAGAAGGCGGAGTTCTCGGCGATTTTCCGGGCCATGGCCATGGCTTCATCCATCAATTGATCGCCCGGCACGGCCCGGTTGACCAGCCCGATCCGTTCGGCCTCCTTGCCGTCGATGAATTCCCCGGTAAAAAGAAGCTCCTTGGCCTTTCCCGGCCCAACCAATTGCTGCACCAGCCTCATGGCTCCGCCGGTGACCGATGAGGCGACCTTGGCCTCGGGCGATCCGATCTTGGCATCGTCGGCGGCCAGGCGAATATCACAGGCAAGGGCAAGCTCGTAGCCCGAACCCAGGGCATATCCGTTGACGGCGGCGATGGTGGCTTTTTCGAAGCGAAGGATTTTCCGGGAGGCTTCCTGCAATTCGACCAGGTAGTCCCGGTAGTCCTCGAGACTCCGGGTTTTGGACTCTTTTAAGTCGGCTCCGGTGGAAAAGGCCCGGCCTTCGCCGGTGATAATCAGGGCCTTGATTGCTGCGTCCTGCCGCGCGTCCTGCAGCGCCGCCTGAAAATCGATCCATAGCTGCTTGTTCATGGCGTTGAGCACCTTGGGCCGATTCAGCCGAATCACGGCGACGCCGTCTGTTTTCTCGTAAAGGATACATTCAAAATTCATGGTTTTTCTCCCTGCAATGGTCGCTTCGTTGATGATGGGCCGCATCGCGGCGGCTGTTTCTTCCTTATGCCATGTAAAGCAGCGACGGATCGGCGCGTCGGGTGTCCGGTCAAAAAAGAAAAAAAGAGCCCGGTGCCACGATCTATAAATTCCTAGCAGGTGGAGGCAAAGACGTCAAGCGACCTGAAGCAAGGTCCGGGCTGACAACAGAAGCGCCGCCGGAAGGATTGTGATTGAATAAGAAGCAAATGAGCGATTTTATCAAGGTTTGACGCCGGAAGGCGTTGGGAAGGGCGACTGCGGAGAAATCTTGTTCCGGCTTGCTTTCCGATCCTTACGGCAGGCAGCGTCAAACCTCGCCAAATCTCAGGAATCGAGCAGGAGCATGGTGGACGGATCGAGCAGAATCGAAAGTTCTTTGGTGTCGCTGTTTGCGCCTTTCAAGGCGTGCACATGAATTTCCTGGCCTTGGGGCTGAAGCTGGAGAACGACGTCGAACAGGTCGAACACCGGTGCCAAGGGGACCGGAACGCCGTCAGGGCCCGGATCTTCGTGGCGATGTGTCCGCACCGTGAACCACACTTGAAAATCGTTTTCGCGGCAAAACTTCTTGAGTCCGGAAAGCTGGGGCCCAAGGTCTTTGTCAAAAGGCAGCCCGTCGATGATGATCAGCCGGGGCGAGAAAATGCCCTGTTCGGACAGGTTGTTGAGTCGTTCCTCGAGGATGGGGGCGCTGAATCCTTCGACCCGGAACGTCATGATGAATCGATGGGGAAGAATTTCCTCCCAGAGCTGATCCATGGGTTGTACCCGGTACTTTTCCGAAAGGCGCCGGAATACTTCCCGGTACCATAGATCGACCTTTCGGACCGGATCGGTCAGGCTGATGTGAAGGACGTTTTTGCCCCGGAGCTGATTGTACAGGGCGATTTGCACCAAAAAGGCGGTTTTCCCGACCCCGGCCCTGGCAGTGACGGCGCAAAAGGCCCCGGACTGGAGAAGCGCCTCGTCGGTGCCGATCAGTTTCAGGGGATTCCGGAGAATCAGGTCCTTTTTCAGCATGACAAAACTCCTTTCTTTCAGTGAGATGACCCGTCCGGCAGCAGGAGGAGGCGGCTGTCGGCGGGCCCGATAGCCGACATGGCCTCCGCCGATGCCGTCGATTCTTGTCCGGCCGGCAGAGGACGCCTGGCGTGGCTGCAGAAACCGGGTATTTGTCTTCAGATCAGGCAACGTGCTGCTTGGCTTCGGCTGCCTTTTTCGCCAGCTCCTCGGCAATGGATTTGGGCACCTCGCGATAGGTGGCAAACTCCATGGTGAACTGGGCTTTTCCCTGGGTGAGGGACCGGAGAACGGTGGAGTACCCGAACATTTCAGAGAGCGGAATTTCAGCTTCGATGACGCTCATGACCCCTTCATCCTGGGAGCCGACGATCAGACCGCGCCGCTGGTTCAAGGACCCCATCACCGAGCCCTGAAATTCGTTGGGAGTTTCCACCACGACTTTCATGATCGGTTCGTGAATCACCGGTTTGGCCCTGCCGTATACCTCGCGGAAGGCGCCTTTTGCCGCCGCCTTGAAGGCCATGTCCGACGAATCCACGGAGTGGGAGGCGCCGTCGTTGAGCACGACTTTGACGCCCGTAACAGGATATTCCATCTTCGGGCCTTTGGCCATGCATTCTTTGAAGCCCTTTTCCACGGCCGGAATGTACTGGGTCGGTATGGCGCCCCCGGTCACCTTGTTTTCGAAAACGAACTCCTCGCCGGGGACCGGTTCGATCCAGCCGGCCACGCGGCCGAACTGTCCCGCACCACCGGTCTGTTTTTTGTGGATATAGTCGAATTCCGCCAACTGGGTAATGGTTTCCCGGTAGCGGACGCGAGGCGCGCCGGTTTTGACCTCTGCCTTGTATTCCCGGCGCATCCGCTCCACGTAAACCTCCAGGTGAAGCTCCCCCATGCCCTCGATGATGGTTTCACCGGTCTCGTCGTCCACATAGCTGCGAAAGGTCGGGTCCTCTTTGACGAACCGGTTCAGGGCCTTTGCGATGTTCATCTGGGCCTTGTTGTCCTTGGGGACGATGGCCAGGGAAATGACCGGATCCGGCACGTACATCGAGGTCATGCTGATGTTCAAACCGGGGGCGACGAAGGTGTCTCCCGAAGCGCAGTCAATGCCGAAAAGCGCGCCGATAAAACCGGCCTGAATCGATTCGATGTCCTCCATCTGGTCGGCGTGCATCCGGACCAGCCGTCCGATCTTTACCTTGTTTCCGGTCCGGACGTTGATGACCGTATCCCCCTTGCCCAGGCTGCCCTGGTAGACCCGGATGTAGGTGAGCTGGCCGTATTGGCCTTCTTCCAGCTTGAAGGCCAGGGCCACGATAGGGGCCTTGGGGTCGGCGACAAGCTCCACCGGGGCCTCGTCACGGTCCATGTCGAGGCCTTCGTTTCGAACGTCCTTGGGGCAGGGAAGAAAGCGGGCAACTCCGTCCAAAAGCGGCTGAACGCCTTTGTTTTTATAAGCGGAACCCATGAAAACCGGTGTCAGCTCCCGGGTCAGGGTGCCCTTTCGGACGGCTTCGTAGATCAGGCGTTCTTCGATCTCTTTTTCTTCGAGAATCGCCTCGGTCAATTCGTCGGAAAAAATCGAAACGGCGTCCAGCAGCTCCTCGCGCTTCTCACGGGCCTCGTCGAGAAGTTTTTCGGGGATCGGCCCGCTGTTGATCACTTCTCCGTGGACGCCTTCGAAGGTGAGAGCCTTCATGGCCACCAGATCCACGACGCCTTGGTGCTCGCCTTCCAACCCCATGGGGATCTGCATGGCAACGGCGTTGTGGCCGAGTTTTTCCCGAAGCTGTCGAATGACGCGGGTCGGGTTTGCTCCGCTTCGGTCGCATTTGTTGATGAAAGCGATCCGGGGAACCCGGTAGCGCTTCATCTGCTGGTCGACGGTGATGGACTGGGACTGAACACCGCCGACGGAGCACAGCACCAGCACTGCTCCGTCGAGCACCCGCAGGGAGCGTTCCACCTCGATGGTGAAATCGACGTGGCCCGGTGTGTCGATGATATTGATCTCATGGTTGTTCCATTCGCAGAAGGTCGCCGCCGAGGCAATCGTGATGCCCCGCTCCTTTTCCAGCTCCATGGAATCCATCGTCGCCCCGACACCGTCTTTTCCCCTGACGTCGTGGATCGCGTGAATCCGCTTCGTGTAAAAGAGGATCCGTTCGGTGAGGGTGGTCTTGCCTGAGTCGATGTGGGCGCTGATGCCGATGTTTCTGATGTTTTCGATGTCGCCTTTCATGGTCTCTTTCCTTGCCGCCGGCGTCGTCCAAAAGGGCCGGAACCGATCTATTCTATCCTCTCATCGCTGGATGAGTCAAAACCGCCGCACCGACGCATTTGCCGGGATAAAAAAATCCCTCGCCCAAATGCGAAGGATTTTCGCGGCGCATCTATAACAGGAGGCGGATAATTAATGACGAACCCTCTGTTTGTCAAGCTTTTTTCCTGTTTTGCGCCAACCGACCTCAAAAACATAGTGAACATTCCGGCTTGCCGCCGGGGCGTCAATGGTGTATCAGGGCAGCGCCGCCAATTGTCGTTGACCCATCGCTGCAACTCAACTTGGTCGAATAGGAGCCGGGAAAGGACGATCAGCACGTGACGCCGATAGATGATCTTCAGGGCCGAGAAGCGCTCAAAAAAGGCGCTGCCGCGGCCTGGCCGATCTGCCTCGGTTATATCCCGATCGGG
>CBFCZJ010000231.1:0-6336 GCA_965602445.1 uncultured Desulfobacterales bacterium
CGGGTACTTGTAACTTTAATTTATGAGATGATAAAACAGGATAAAAAGACCGGTCTGGCATCTCTGTGTCTGGGCGGGGGAGAAGCTGTGGCAATGGTGGTGCAGAGATGATACGTGTTGCGGGCAGAAAGGGCATGGGGCATAGCGCAGAGGGCATAGTGCAGAGAGCATGGAGCAGAGAGCAGAGGGGGAAACCGCATGGAGCATGGAGCATAGAGTAAAAAACGATACTGCTGATGAAAGTTTTTGGTTTTTTTGCAGGCAAAAGTCTGCTGCAATCGCGCCCTTTTCAGTCCTTGCTTTTGCCCCATGCGCTATGCGCTATGCCCTCTGCTCGAAAGGACCCACAACAAAACGACAGGTGAGCAGGAGAAAAAATGGTCGAAGAAAAACACGTCCTGACCATGCTGGTGGACAACGAGCCCGGAGTGTTGAGCCGGGTGGTCGGCCTGTTTTCCGGCCGCGGCTACAACATCGAAAGCCTCTGCGTGGCAGAAACCATCGAGCCGAAGGTGTCGCGGATCACGATCACCACCAAGGCCAACGAGGTGCTGATCGAGCAGATCATCAAGCAGCTTCGAAAGCTGGTCAACGTGATCAAGCTGCGGGACCTGACCGGCAAGCTTTCGGTGAAGCGGGAAATGGCCCTGATCTGTGTTCGGGCAAAACCGGAGCACCGGGCGGAGATTTTGCGGATCGTGGACATCTTCCGGTGCAAGGTGGTCGACGTGGGCCAGGAGCATTACATTCTCGAAGTGACCGGAGACGAGGGCAAGCTCACCGCCCTGATCAACCTGCTCACGCCGATGGGGATCAAGAAGATCGCCCGGTCCGGAACCCTGGCGCTTTTTAGAGAGCCCAAGTAAATGCGCAGAAAAGCACTGCGCATTTACAGGAGGCGGCTGGCGCCACCCGGAAAAGATTGATATGAAACTCGAAGCACGAAATCCGAAATCCGAAACAAACCACAATGACCGAATATCAAATGACCAAAACAAGAAACCGACGCCCATGACCACGCTGTTGTTTGGGTCATTCGGTCATTCGAATTTCGAAATTGTTTCGGATTTCGATATTCGAATTTCGGGTTTAGGATAAAAGAAAACCATTATCTAATTCAAACTCAATACAGTAGAAGGAGCAAACATGGCACGAATCGATTTTGGCGGCATCGAGGAAGACGTGGTTACGGCAGACGAGTTCTCTCTGGAAAAAGCCCGGGAGGTGCTCAAAGACGAGACTGTAGCCGTTTTAGGATACGGCGTGCAGGGCCCCGGACAGGCGTTGAATATGCGGGACAACGGTATCCGCGTCATCGTCGGCCAGCGGGAAAAAAGCCCCTCCTGGCAGCGGGCGGTGGACGACGGCTTCGTTCCGGGAAAAACGCTGTTTCCGATCGAAGAGGCGGCACGCCAGGCCACGGTGGTCCAGTACCTTCTTTCCGACGCCGGACAGGTGGCGCTCTGGCCGAAGGTCAAGCAGTGCCTGAACGAAGGCGACGCCTTGTACTTCTCCCACGGATTTTCGGTGGTTTTCAAGGATCAGACCGGCGTGATTCCCCCGGAAAACGTGGATGTGATCCTGGTGGCCCCCAAGGGCTCGGGCAGGACGGTGCGGACGAACTTTTTAGACGGCAGCGGCATCAATTCGAGCTTTGCCGTGCACCAGGACTTCACGGGCCGCGCCCATGAGCGGACCCTTGCCCTGGGCATTGCCATCGGCTCGGGCTACCTGTTTCCGACCACCTTCCAGAACGAGGTCTTCAGCGACATGACCGGCGAGCGCGGGGTGCTGATGGGCTGTCTGGCCGGGGTCATGGAAGCACAGTACACTCTGTTCAGAAAGCACGGCCACAGCCCGAGTGAGGCCTTCAACGAAACGGTCGAAGAGCTGACCCAGAGCCTGATCCGCCTGGTGGCCGAAAAAGGAATGGACTGGATGTTTGCCAACTGCAGCACCACGGCCCAGCGCGGCGCGCTGGACTGGGCGCCGAAGTTCAAAGATGCCGTGGCGCCGGTCTTCGACGAGCTCTACAAACGCGTTACCTCAGGTGAGGAAACCCGCCGGGTCCTGGAGGCCAACAGCGCGCCGGACTATCGACAGCGCCTGGACAAGGAGCTGAACGAACTTCGCGACTCGGAAATGTGGCGGACCGGCGCCGCCGTTCGTTCGCTGAGACCGGAGAACCGATAGGCCGCGGGCCTATCGGTTCTGCTGGGAGGCTGGGAAGCATGGCGCTGCGCGCCGCTGGGATGCTGGAAGGCCAGGAGGCTGGATTGCTGGGAGGTTAGGAGGCTAAAAAGCAGATATCGTTTCATCTGGTTTTTTTCTGACATCTGACATCCGGTTTTTTTTGCTTCCAAGCATCCCAGCATCCCAGCCTCCCAGCCTCCCAGCGGCGGCACGGAGGCGAAACAAATACCAATTTCCGGTTTCTATTTTTGGGGAA
Organism: uncultured Desulfobacterales bacterium; assembly: GCA_965602445.1. Lineage (GTDB taxonomy): Bacteria > Desulfobacterota > Desulfobacteria > Desulfobacterales > CAFBRK01 > JAIPEL01. Next base: position 2,450 of record CBFCZJ010000231.1, read on the forward strand.
TCGGGAGCACATCAAAGGTAATCTGAGCCATGGAAGAGATCCTGCTCTACGACACGACGCTGCGGGACGGGACCCAGGGGGAGAACATCAATTTCACCGCCCTGGAGAAAATCAAGATCGCCCAGCGCCTCGACGACATCGGCATCCATTATATCGAAGGTGGATGGCCCGGGTCCAATCCCAGAGACCGGGAGTTTTTCGAACTGGCCAAGCGCACGGATTTGTGCAGCAGCCGGCTTACCGCTTTTGGCTCCACCCGGCGGCCCGGAATCCCGGTGCACAAAGACCCCAATCTGCAGGCCCTGCTGGAAGCAGAAACCCCGACGGTGGCGATCTTCGGAAAAAGCTGGGACCTGCATGTGACCCGGATCATGGAAAACACGCCGGAAGAGAATCTGGCCATGATCGCAGAAAGCGTCGCCTACATGAAGCAGGCCGGACGGGAGGTGGTCTATGACGCCGAACACTTCTACGACGGTTTTGCAGAAAACCCGGACTATGCCGTCGAAACCCTGAAGGCCGCTTCCGATGCCGGGGCGGACGCCATTGTGCTTTGCGACACCAACGGCGGCAGCCTCCCCGGACAGATCGAAGCGGCCACGCGGAAGGTGATCGATGTCCTTTCGCTTCCCGAAGCCGTCAGCATCGGGATCCACGCCCACAACGACAGCAACCTGGGGGTGGCCAACACGATCATCGCGGTCGAAGCCGGCGCCACCCTGGTCCAGGGAACGATCAACGGCTATGGAGAGCGCTGCGGAAACGCCGATCTGACCTCGATCATCCCGATTCTGGCATTGAAGATGAACCGGCGGTGCATGAGCGAGGCCAACCTGGCCAAGCTGCGCAAGCTTTCCCGGTTCGTGAGCGAAACCGCCAACCTGGTCCCGCTCAATTCCCGCCCCTTTGTGGGAAGAAGCGCCTTTGCCCACAAGGGCGGAATCCATGTCAGCGCCATCAGCAAAGAACCCAGGGCCTACGAGCACATGGCCCCGGAGGTGGTGGGCAACCGGCGCCGGGTGCTGGTCTCGGACCTGGCCGGCAGGAGCAATGTCGAATACAAGGCAAAGGAGCTTGGCATCGACCTGAACAACAACGGCAAAGACGGACGAATGCTGGTGGAAAAGATCAAGCAGCTCGAGCAGGATGGCTACCAATACGACGTGGCCGAAGGCTCGCTGAAGATCCTGATGGAAAAATTCACCGAGCAGTTCCAGCCGCTTTTCGAGCTGGAATCTTTCCGGGTGACCATCGAAAAGGACAAAGAGCAGCCCTGCAGCGCCCACGCCACCATCAAGATCGCGGTGGGAGGCCAGAAAGAAATCACCGCCGCCGAAGGACACGGTCCGGTCAGCGCCCTGGACAACGCGCTTCGCAAAGCCCTGGACAAGTTCTATCCGGACCTGGATCTGATGCGCCTGGTGGACTTCAAGGTCCGGGTCATGGACGGCCGGGCCGGCACCGCCGCCAAGGTGCGCGTCTACATCGAATCCCGGGACCAGAATGACATCTGGAGCACCATCGGGGTGTCTTCGGACATCATCGAAGCCAGCTGGCAGGCCCTGGCCGACAGCTTCCACTACCGGCTTTCCAGCAAAACAGAAGAAAAGTTTTTCGTGCAGAAAGAGTGCTGACGCACTCTTTCTGCACGAAAAACAGTATATCGAAACAAAAAAATCCGAATACTGAACCCTATGCCCCATGCTCTATGCGCCATGCGCAGTACGCGCCACAGAGGAAAGAACCCATGACCATCACCGCCACCGTCATCGAGAGGATCCCCGCCGCAGGGAAACGGGAGCACCCCGCCCTGCGGCGCAGCCTCGTCGGCGCTGCAGCCCCTGCTGCGCAGCTGCTGAGCTGCGAAGCTATTGAGCTGCTGAGCAGGGCAAAAAAATGACCCAGAGCCAGGGGCCTAAAGCAAAGATCCGCGCCCGGAAGGCATATAAACTTACATCCGAAATTCGAATTTTTTTCATTTCGGGCTGAAAGGCAAAGCCAATTGCCTCTGACCTGGTCCCGAGGACCCGGATTGTTAGGCCGCATTCAAATTCAAGGACAAATAAAGGGGACAAATCCATGGCAGAACGCGTAATCATATTCGACACCACGCTCCGGGACGGTGAACAGTCGCCGGGGGCTAGCATGAACACGTCTGAAAAACTGCGGCTGGCGGTTCAGCTAGAAAAACTGGGCATCGACGTATTGGAAGCCGGTTTTCCGGCTGCTTCCGAAGGAGACTTCGAGGCGGTATCCAGGATCGCCGGCAAATTGAAAAGGACGGAGGTGGCCGCCCTGGCGCGCACCACCCGGGCAGACATCGACCGGGCATGGGCCGCGGTAAAAGATGCCGTGCGTCCACGGATCCACACCTTTATCGCCACCTCCGACATCCACATGCAGTACAAGCTGAACAAGAGCCGGGACCAGGTGGTGGAGTCCGCGCTGGAAGGGGTCCGCTACGCCAAGAGCCTTTGCGACCAGGTGGAGTTTTCCGCCGAAGACGGCTCCCGGAGCGACCCGGATTTCTTGTGCAAGGTATTCGAGGCGGCCATCGAAGCCGGCGCCACCACCGTCAACCTCCCGGACACGGTCGGCTATGCGATTCCGGGAGAATTTGCCGAGCTGGTCAGCCACATCCGCTCTCACACCCCCAATATCCACCGTGCGGTGCTCAGCGTCCACTGCCACAACGACCTGGGACTGGCCACGGCCAATACCATCGCCGCCATCCAGGCCGGCGCCCGCCAGGCGGAGGTGACCGTCAACGGCATCGGAGAACGGGCGGGGAACACCTCCCTGGAAGAAGTGGTGATGACGCTTCACACCCGCCAGAACCTGATCCCGGTGGAAACCGGCATCGTTACCGAACAGATCCATCCCACCAGCCGGCTGGTCAGCATGATCACCGGCATCATGGTCCAGCCCAACAAGGCGGTGGTGGGCGCCAACGCCTTTGCCCACGAGGCCGGCATCCACCAGGACGGCATGCTGAAAAACCCGATGACCTACGAGATCATGCGCCCGGAAACCGTCGGGCTGACCAGGACCCAGATGGTGCTGGGAAAACATTCCGGCCGCCATGCGCTCCGCAGCCACCTCAAGGAGATGGGCTACGATCTTTCCGACGAGGAGCTCAACCTGGTGTTCACCCGGTTCAAGGAGCTGGCCGACAAGAAAAAGAACGTGGTGGACGAGGACCTTGAGGTCATCATCACGGAGGGAATCCTGCAGACCGCGGAAGTCTTCCGGCTGGAGTACATCAACGTGACCGCCGGCAACACGGTCTATCCGATGGCCAGCGTCAAGATGCTGATCAACGGCCGGTCCGTGCAGGGAGCCCGGTACGGAAACGGTCCCATCGATGCAGCCTACAACACCATCGCAGAACTCACCGGAACCCGGTCCGAGCTGCTTCGGTTTTCCATCAGCGCCTTGACCGGGGGCACTGACGCCCAGGGCGAAGTGACCGTCCGGCTGCGGGAAAACGGCCTGGTGGCCCTGGGCCGAGGCGCCGATCCGGACATCATCACCGCCAGCGTCAAAGCCTACATCAACGGGCTGAACCGGATCGAATACCTCAAGGAAAACCCGGTGGTGGCCAGAGTGTAGCCCGAATATTTACCAAAGAGGGGGGAAAATTTTTGAGATGCGGACAGGAGAGATAACATGAATGCGCTTATCCGGAACCCTCAAGCATGATGCACCATCCGGAGGCCAGAACGCAGCCGTTTTCGATCGCCAGGGCCGCCAGGTGCGCAACGGAAACGAGGTTGGCCACGGCCTGTCCTTCTGGGAGCATCTGCTTGAATATCGCCCTTTGATGTCAAGGCATCAAAACCCAAGCGGGCCGGGTGCGGCACCGCGCCCGGCCCGCTTGGGTTTTA
>CBFCZJ010000232.1:0-6318 GCA_965602445.1 uncultured Desulfobacterales bacterium
CGCGAATCAGGCTGGCGAGGCTTCTTTGCTTTGACATTTTCGGTTCCTTGTGATTTGCCTGCCTCTGCAGCGGCCCGAAAGGTTCGATGCCGGCTTCGGGCAGACTTGCTTCACGGCGCCAGTGAATCCAACGGGTTCGATGAAAATTTAGCACATGCAAACCGGCGCTGACAAGCCCTCTGCAAGGCGAAGGGACGGGAAAAGAACCAATGGAAGAAACACGACAGAAGGCAAGAGAACGGATGAAGGGGTTTTGCCGCGTCTGTCCGGTCTGCGATGGCCGGGCCTGTGCCGGACAGGTGCCGGGGATGGGAGGCATCGGCACCGGTTCTGCCTTCACCGCCAATGTGGCGGCCCTGGCATCCCTTCGATTCAACATGCGGGTGATTCATGATGTGACCGATCCGAAAACCGAAATCCCCTTTCTCGACCGCACCCTGTCTCTGCCGGTGCTCGCCGCTCCCATCGGCGGGGTTTCGTTCAACATGGGCGGCAAGATCGAAGAAGAGGCGTATGTCCAAGCCGTGCTCGGAGGCTGCAGGGAAATGGGCACCCTGGGATGCACCGGTGACGGGGTCCCGGAATTCATCCACGAAACCGCATTTTCCGCGATCCGGTCCCTGGACGGAGCGGGGATACCGTTCATCAAACCCTGGGAGGACAAGGAGCTCGGGGAAAAGCTCCAAAAAGCCGCCGATGCCGGCGCCACGATCGTGGGAATGGATTTGGATGCAGCCGGCCTGTTCACTCTTCGGCTCATGGGCCGGCCCGTGTTCCCGCGTCCGGCCGAAGCGCTGGCCGAGATCATCGGAAAATCGGACAAGAAATGGGTTCTGAAAGGAATCATGACCCCCGAGGACGCCGAAAAGGCTGTCGAACTCGGCGCGGACGCAATCGTCGTCTCCAACCACGGCGGACGAGTGCTGGATCACACCCCCGGAACCGCGGAGGTTCTAAAAGCCGTGGCGGCGGCGGTCGGCGGTCGGATCACCGTCCTGGCAGACGGTGGGGTGAGAACCGGCGGCGATGTCCTCAAAATGCTCGCATTGGGAGCGGATGCCGTGATGATCGGCCGCCCGTTTTCCGTGGCTGCCGTAGGCGGCCTCAAGCAGGGGGTGACCCAATACCTGGAGCAGCTCCGCTCCGAGCTGATCCAGGCGATGATTTTGACCGGCACGTCCGATGCGGCGTCGGTGGACGCCGCCATTCTCTGTTAAGGCGGAAAGAATATGACCAAGTTGATCTTATCGGTTCTGGGCCATGACCGGCCGGGCATCATCGCCGCGGTTTCCGGCATTCTTTTCGAGGCCGGCGGAAACATCGAGGCGGTCAGCCAGACGATTCTACAGACACAGTTTTCCGGAACGTTCATTGTCAACGTCCCGGATTCGATGACTGTAGAGGCGCTTGCCGAAAAGCTCGAGGCCGGTCTCCATCTTCTCAGCCTCGATGTCCTCATTCGGCGGATCGAAACAAAAGAGCCGCTGCCGTCGCTTCTGGATGCCGAACCGTTCGTCATCACCACCCAGGGGCCGGACCAAAAGGGCCTGGTGGCCCGGATCACCGCCATCATCGCCCACCACGGCGTCAACGTCACCAATCTCCAGGCGATCTTCAAGGGGGGAGACGATCCGGAAAACAACATCATGATCTACGAGGTGGACATCCCCCGCAGCATAGACCGCCAAGCCCTGTACAATGATTTGCACCAGAAGGCAGGGGAACTGAGCCTGACCCTGAACATCCAGCACCGCCAGATCTTCGAGGAAATGAACCGCATATAAATTCATCCGGCTGTCGCCGGAGGAATTTATGTGAAAAATCGCTTCCACGATTTATGAACGGACTTATGACCCCAAAAAAGCGGATTGGAGGGCTGCGGGAGATTTTCCCTACAGCCGTGAAACTGTTTGAGGAGTTTAGTGGCTGTTGAACCGAACAGCGATGGATGCGTCGCAAATTTGGACAGTGAACCGGCAAACTTTACCATAGAGGCGCTATGCTAACCGATCGAGAAATCATCGCCACCCTGGAAATGCTCAAAAACGAGCACCTGGATGTCCGGACGATCACCTTGGGCATCAACATGGTCGACTGCGCCAGCCACGACCTGGACCGGCTGCAGCGCAATATCCGCTTCCGGGTCAAGCATCTTTCCGAAAACCTGGTTTCAGTCTGCGACAGGGTCGGAGACAAGTACGGCATTCCGGTGGTCAACAAGCGGATTTCAGTCAGCCCCATCGCCGTGGTGGCCGCCCCGTTCAAGCCCGACGAAATGGTCCGCGTCGCCAAGACTCTCGACGAGGTTGCCGCCGAGGTCGGCGTCGATTTCATCGGCGGTTTTTCGGCCCTGGTGGAAAAAGGAACAGCCAGGGGGGATCGATCCCTGATCGATGCCATTCCCCAGGCCCTGGCAGAGACAGAGCGCGTCTGCGCTTCGGTCAACGTCGCCTCCACCCGGGCCGGCATCAACATGGACGCCGTCATGCTCATGGGAAAAACAATCCGCCAGGCGGCTTCCCTGTCCGCCGATCGAGACGGTATCGCCTGCGCCAAGCTTTGCGTGTTTGCCAATATCCCCCAGGACATCCCGTTCATGGCCGGCGCATACCTGGGAATCGGCGAGGCCGATGCGGTGATCAACGTGGGGGTCAGCGGCCCGGGCGTGGTGAAAAAGGCCATCGACCGGGCCCTGGAGGCCGAACCGCACCTCGACTTGGGCCGGATTTCGGAAATCATCAAAAGAACCGCCTATAAGGTGACCCGAGTGGGGGAGTTGATCGGACGGGAGGTGGCGGAAAATCTTCAGATCCGCTTCGGCGTGGCCGACCTGTCTCTGGCGCCGACGCCCAATGTCGGAGACAGTGTCGGGGAGATCTTTCAGAGCCTGGGCTTGACCAGCATCGGCGTGCCCGGCAGCACCGCCGCCTTGGCTCTGCTCAACGATGCGGTGAAAAAAGGCGGGGCATTTGCCAGCTCCCATGTCGGCGGGCTCAGCGGAGCGTTCATTCCCGTCAGCGAGGATCTGAACATCGCAGAAGCCGCCGCATCGGGGCATCTTTCCTTGGAGAAGCTCGAAGCGCTGACCGCGGTTTGTTCGGTGGGGCTCGACATGGTGGCGATCCCGGGAGACACCACCGAGGAGACCCTGGCCGGCATCATTGCAGACGAGATGGCCATCGGTGTGATCAACCGGAAGACCACGGCCTGCCGGCTAATCCCGGTGCCCGGCAAATCGGCCGGAGACAGCGCGTTTTTCGGCGGCCTCCTGGGTCAGGCCACCATCATCGGCGTCAACAACGGACGGGGAAACGACCGCTTTCTACGCCTCGGCGGTCTGGTGCCCGCACCGATTCAGAGTCTAACGAACTAGAGAACAGCAAGATGAAATAAGACATCCGTCTTCCTGTTTACAGGCAGCCGGTGAAAGAGAAAATTCGAAATCCGAATATCGAAATCCGAAACAAATCCAAAATTCGGATTTGACATCAACAATGTTTCCCTTTGATGCAATTGAAAGGCGCTACCCGCCCTCCTTCTCAAACTGCCCCGGCACATGCCGGTACTTCTCCCCTTTTCCGGCTTCCTTGAGGGAATCGGCCATCTTCTCGACCTCGGCATAGCGGTGTTTGAGTTCGTAAAACCCGTGCCACCAGGCATAGTCCGGTGCCATCATCGCAGCGCCCATTCGGGCCCGGCGCCCCTCGTGATGCCACAGCTCGTAAAATTCCCATTCCAGGGGCTCGTCAAAGTACCGGTCAGAAGAGAGCAGGCCCTTTTCGTAAAGGTCGTCCACGATTTGTTTGGCCGGTTTGTAATACGACTCGTTGTAGTGTTGAACCGCCGCGTCCAGGTTGCGGAAGTGGTCGTCGGTCCAGGTGGTCGAATGGCACTGAAGACAGACCTTGCTCATCTTTTCCCGCTCTGTCTTCCAGTCCGTGGCGGCCGGAAACGCGGCAAACTCGGAGGGTCGCACCGTCAGCGGGGCCTGGGTCTCCCAGGAAAGACGCTCGGTCACGTCGTGGGTTTCAGGCACCTCGGGGGCGGAGGACATATGACATGCGGCGCATGTGGGGGCCCTGAAGTCTTTGCCGGCGCGCCAGGGTCGGTTTTCCGCCCGCCACTGCCACCGGTCTTTTTCGGCATGGTAGATGGTTCCGTGCTTGGATTCCTCGTAAATTTCGATCTGTGGATGGTCCGGCCCCAGATGGCACTGGTCGCAGGCCTCCGGTTTTCGTGCCTCTTCGATGGAGAAGCGATGCCGGGTGTGGCAGCTGCTGCAGCTTCCCCGGCTTCCATCCGGATTGATCCGCCCGACCCCGACATTGGGCCAGCTTCCCGGATCCGGTTTTCCGTCGGTGAGCTCGACCACCGTCCCGTGGCAGGAAAAGCATCCGGTGGTGCGCTCCACGGCGTTGTTCATCCCGTCGTTGAGCCAGTAATCGATCTTCCACATGATTTCGTGGGTATGGGCGTGTTTGCTCCGGGCATACTGCTCGGCCTGCTTCGGATGGCAGCCTGCGCATACGGTCGGGGTTACCACCGCCGAAATCGGCTTGGAATGATGGGGCAGGTGGGCCTTGAGCACCATGTCGTCTGAAACGGCCCGGTGGCATTTGTAGCAGTCGACGTCGACCCGGGCATGTACGCTGTTTTTCCAGTCTTCGTGAATGCCGGCGGTCTTTTGCCGATGGCATTCCACGCAGCTTTTACCCGCGACGACGTCTTCTTCCGCTTGGACCGCGAACTGGACCGGAAAATCCCATCGCCAAACGCTGATGCAGGCCAGGATGAGGAAAATGATCACCAGGTTGGTGTAGGCCATCACCACGAAAACCCGCTGGCCGGGCCCCGGCCCTTTTTTGCCGGCAGCGCCTTGGCCGACTTCTCCGACAAAAGAGACCTTTTCCAGGACCTCCGGACCGTGCGGCGCACCGGCCATGGCCTCGGTCAGATCCTGTCCTGCGGAATGCTTGCCGAAATGGCGGCCGTCTTTCCACTTGACGCTGTCGGTTACATCGTAGATCCGGTTTTCATGGACGATCCGGGCAGACCTTCCGTCCCGGCCGTCGAAGCGGTGAAAAGAGGCCTCGGACGAATCCGGCGCCCCCCCGCCTTTGGCCTCTTTTTTCATGCGCCGGTGGACCACCGTGACGGCGGTCAGACCGATGCCGACCATCAGGGCAAAGAGAAGAATCTTGACAAAGAGCATGATCCCGAAGGTGCTGCTGAAAAACTGTCCCCACCGGTCGATGCGGACCCATGTCAGGTAGATTCCCGTCACGGTCAGCACGGCCATGCAGGAGAGGCCGAGCATCCGTTCCGGACGGGGAATGCCGCTGGTCAGACGTCCGGGTTTGATGAAGATGTGGATGTAGAAAATCGCCCCGAAGAAGATCACCGCGGCAAGCAGATGCAGATAGCCGAGCACGAACCGCAGGATCCGGTGAAAGGGACGCTGGAGCTGTTCCGACCTCTCGAGGATCCGCGCGGGGATGGGGTACTGGTGTCCGTTTCGGATATAGGCCAGCCCAACGCTCTTGAGCTGTCCTCCGGTGGTTTCCACATGGCAGAAGATGCACCCCTTGCCGGTGCGGCGGGCATATTCCTCCTTGGCCGCCGCAGCGCCGCAAAAAACGAGCACACTCAACAACAGCACCGCCCCCCACAGAAGCCTGCGATGAAAGCGTCTCATTCTCCCTCACACTTTCGGATATCGCCCTGCCCGGAAGCATGCTCCAGGCGTCAAACGCTGCGTAACGTCCCGCCAAGGTCGGTGTTTTTCCGGATTCATTCCTTCGTATTTATTTCGCGGAGCGAAACTTCAATAAAATCGCGCAAGCGATTTTATTTGATGGACACCACCGGGCAGGGAGACTTTAAGATGACATACTGGGCTGTTGAGCCCATAAGCAGTTTTCCGACCTTGGAGCGGCGCTTGACCCCGACGATGATTTCATCGATTTCGTTTTCCTTGGCAAACTGGACAAGGTCTTCTCCGCTGGACAGGCCACGGATCAGCAGGTGGGTATCGCAGCGCACCCCTTCCTGTTCGCAGAGAGCGCGGGCTGCCTCCAGCCCCTTTTCGCTTGCAGTGATTTGCTCCTGCTCGCGATCGCTTCCCTTGACCAGGGATGTCACGATGTGCACTTCAGCGTCGAAGGCGTTGGCATGCCTGGCGGCGAGGCGAAGCGCGGAAGCGGCCACGTTCGATCCGTCGTATCCTACGAGAATTTTCATGATTTGAGCCTTCCTTTTCGTCTTGTTGCTTTTTCGGGATGATGAACCAATTCACGGCCCGCTCGTCCACCTTATTTT
>CBFCZJ010000233.1:0-6312 GCA_965602445.1 uncultured Desulfobacterales bacterium
TCGATGGAGTCCAGCGCCAGGTTCAACAATTTGATGCGCCCCAAGGAATAGGTGCCGTACACTTGTTTGGCGACCCGGTAGGGGTCTACGCCGAGGCCCACCATTTTTTCGCATATGGCAAACGCCGCCTGGTTCGTGTTGGAAAACCGGAACGAACCGGTGTCGGTCAAAATGCCGGTATAGATGGCTGCACCAATGGAAGCGTCCATTTCCACGCCCAGCCGCTGAATGAGCCGATACAAAATTTCGGCGGTGGCGCAGGCTGTTTCGTCTACGATGCGATGGTGGCCGAACCCGGTATTGGTGACGTGATGGTCGATATTGATAACCACCGGGAGCTTTGACACCTGCTCCGCCGCTTCCCCGACTCGCTCCAGATTGCCGCAGTCGAGGATGACCGCCGTGTCAAACTGGCCGAAATCCTCGATGCAGCGGACCACCTGATCCACCAGAGGAAGAAACCGGTAGACGGCCGGAATCGGCGTTTCGTTGTACAGAACCGTTTCTTTTCCCAGCCGTTTCAGGGCCACACCCAGGGCGACCAGCGAGCCGATGGCGTCTCCGTCCGGGTTGGTGTGGGACGCCAGCAGTACCCGGCGGCTTTTGTTCAGGCAAAGAAGCAGTTCATCCATCGTGGGACCTGATGTCGTTCAGCAGTTCTTCGATCCGCGATCCATAGTCGTAAGAGGTGTCGTAAAAGAACTCGAAATCCGGCATGTAGCGCAGGTCGAGCTCTCTTCCCAGAAACCGCTTGAGCATGCCCTGTGCCTGGGAAAAGGCGCCGGCCACCTCTTCCGGGCTTCGTTCCCCCCCCGTCATGACAAAGTAGACGCGGCCATGTCGCAGGTCCTTGGACATTTTCACGCCGGTGATCAGCACCCACTGCAGGCGCGGATCCTTGACCTCCCGGAGAAGGATGTCCGACAGGGCCCGCTGAATCAACGCTGCGACGCGATCGGCCCGAGCATACGGTCTCATATCGTCATGAGCTCCATTTCCGAATCGACGATCTCGGCAAGGCCCGCATCGTCGATCACATTCAGGATCTTGTCGAGTTTCGAATTGACCAGCGAACGGCTGTTGCCGACCAGGGCGAAGCCGATTTCGGCCCGGTGGTATACGTCGTTGGCACCGACCTCGGCCACCGATGCATTGAATCCGTTCCGGACCTTGGCGATGACTGCCTTGACCACCTTTCGCTTCGCTTTCAGGCTGCGGCAGTCGTGGATCCGCAACGTGATGATGCCAAACCCGATGACCATGCTGGGGTACCGTTGCCGGAGAACGCGTTACTTCAACTCCGGTTTGATTTCTTCAAGATAGTAGCATTCCATGATGTCGCCGACCTTGATGTCGTTGAATTTTTCAACGTTGATGCCGCATTCGTAGCCGCTGGCCACCTCCTTGATGTCGTCCTTGTAGCGGCGCAGCGAGCCGATCTTCCCGTCGTAGATGATGACCCCTTCTCTCAGTACTCGGATGTTCTGGTTCCGTTCGATGCGGCCGTCGGTCACATAGCAGCCGGCGATGGTTCCCACTTTCGGTACGTGGAAGGTCTGTCGCACCTCGGCCCGGCCCAGCAGCCTTTCTTCGAAGGTCGATTCCATCATGCCGACCATGGCGTCCTTGATATCCTTGATGGCATTGTAGATCACGTCGTAGAATCTCATATCGACGTGTTCTTCCTGGGCCAGTTCGTGCACCTTCGGATTCGGGCGGACGTTGAATCCCAATATGATGGCATCGGAAACCGCCGCCAGCGACACATCGGACTCGGTGATCGTTCCCGTGGCCGAATGGATCACATTGATCCTGACTTCTTCGGTGGACAGGTCCGTGAGAGAATCCTTGAGGGCCTCGATGGAGCCGTGAACATCGGCCTTGATGATCAGGTTCAACTCCTTGACGTCTTCTTCCTTCATTTTGTCAAAGAGGCTCTCGAGGCTGACCCGGCTGGACTTGGCAAGCTCCACGGCCCGCTGCTTGCCCATCCGGTATTCGCTGACCTGCTTTGCCGCCTTTTCGTCCTCCAGGGCCACCATCTCGTCTCCGGCGACCGGTACTCCAGAAAGGCCGAGGATCTCCACGGGGATGGACGGCCCGGCCGAATCCACATGCTGACCGAGGTCGTTGATCATGGCCCGGATCTTTCCGTAGTGGACGCCGCAGACCACGGACTGACCTGTGGATAGCGTTCCATCCTGGATCAACACCGTAGCCACCGGACCGCGGCCGGAGTCGAGCTTGGCCTCGATGACATGGCCCCGGGCCAGCTTGTCCGGTTTGGCCTTGAGCTCCAGCACCTCGGCTTGAAGCAGGATCATCTCGAGCAGTTCGTCGATGCCGGTTTTTTGTTTGGCAGACACATGAACGAAGATCGTATCTCCACCCCAGTCTTCGGGCACGAGACCGGACTCGGCAAGCTGGCGAATGACCTTGTCCGGATCGGCGTTGGCCTTGTCGATCTTGTTGATCGCCACGATGATCGGGACCCCTGCCGCCCGGGAGTGGTTGATCGCCTCGATGGTCTGGGGCATGACCCCGTCGTCTGCCGCCACGACCAGGACCACGATGTCGGTGACCCCGGCGCCGCGGGCGCGCATGGCGGTAAAGGCTTCGTGGCCGGGCGTGTCGAGAAAGGAGATCAGGCCGCTGGCGGTCGGCACCGAGTATGCACCGATATGCTGCGTGATGCCGCCGGCCTCGGTTTCAGTCACATGGGTCTTGCGAATGACATCCAGAAGTGAAGTCTTGCCGTGATCGACGTGGCCCATGATGGTGACCACCGGATATCGGGTGACCCGCTCTCCGGTCTCGTCGTCTGCGACAGCGCTGAGCACGGCTTCCTCTTCGAAGGCGGCCTTTTCCACCTCGTAGCCGAACTCGGCGGCGACCAGGGAGGCGGTTTCAAAATCGATGGTTTGATTGACCGTCGCCATCACCCCCATGGTCATCAGTTCTTTGATCATGTCGCCGGCCTTGATGCCCATTCGCTTTGCCAAGTCCGACAGCATGATGGCATCGTCGATCTTGATCCGCCGCTTGATGGCCTTGGGTGTGGTGATCTGGGTCTTTTGACCCTTTGCCGGTTTTGCCTTGGCCGCTTTTCGTCCCTTTTTCCCGCGAACCTTGGCTGTGTCGTAAAGGTCCTGGCCTTCGACGACTTCTTTTCGGCGGAAGGAAATTTTTTTCTTGAAGAATTTTTTGTCCCGTGACGGCTCTTCGGTTTTTTTTCGGCCCCGCCGGTCGGGCTTTTCGGACTCCACGGCAGCCGCCGGAGTCGATTCGGGCTCCGGGGCCGGCTCGTGCTTCGGTTCAGAAGGCTTGGCCCTCTCCGGCGGCGGCGCCACCGGAAGCTTGATGATTTTGGCGGCAGCTTCCTTTTTCCCCTTCTTTTTCTTGGCCGATTTTGCCGGGGCCTCTTTTTCAGCCTCCGACGGCTCCGGCTCCGGTGCGGCTTCGGCCGACGGTTCCGGAGGCTCTTCGGCCGCCGGTCCGGGTTCGGCTTCGGCAGCAGGCTCGGTCTTGCTTGCCTCCTGTTCCGGCGCGGCCTCTTCTTTTTCCGGCTCCTGGCTCTCTTCGGTTTCCGGCGCGGAGGGGGCTTCGGTTTCAGGGGCCTCTTGTGCCTGCGCAGCGACTTCCAAAGCGGCTTCTTCGGCCTCTTCGGCAGTTTCCGGCGCGGTCTCTTCGACCGGCGCGGCTTCGGGTGCCTGCTTTTTCCGGCGGCGAATGACGGTCGGCTTCACACGAGTCACTTCCACAGCGACGTCTTCTGTTTTTTTGCCGCGGAGCGCAGTTTTTATTGAATCGACCTCTTCCTCGTCGAATGCACTCATATGGCTTTTTACTTCAAAGCCGTTTTCGCGAAGCTGTTCGATGAGAACTTTATTGGTCATGTTCAATTCTCTGGCAAGTTCATAGACTCTGATCTTTGCCATTCATCCCCCTCGGGTCCTTTTCGGTGACGGGCTTTTTCCTCAAGAAGAGGCGCCGTCGTTGTTTTCTTCTTTTTCTTCTTCGGTCTCCGGAAGCATTTCCTGGTCTTCGGTTCCGGGCGCCTCGTCCTCAACCTCGACGGCCGGTTCGGCCGCCCCTTCCGGAAGATCCGATGTTTCCTTGGAAGAATCCTGCTTTTTCGGGGGCTCTTTGCCCGCTTCCGCCTCTTGGTCTTCTTCAGGCGCTGTTTCAGGCTCCACGCCGCCGGCTTCCGCCGCTTCTTTGGCTTCGGCTTCCGCCTGTGCGGCCGCTTCTTTGGCTTCGGCTTCTGCCTGTGCGGCGGCTTCTGCAGCAGCCTGAGCCTCCTCGATCAGGGACACCGCCTTTTCTTCATCCATGTCCCGGATCTGCATCAGTTCTTCCACACTGGCCCGGCCGAGTTCTTCGACAGAGAAGAGACCGCTCTCATAAAGGGCGTCGGCCAGGCCGATGCTGACCCCCTCCATATTCATCAGCGATTCATATCCATCTTTCATGGCCTGGCTGTAACGGCTTTCGCTCTTCACATCCAAGTGCCATCCGGTCAGCTTCGACGCCAGGCGGACGTTTTGCCCTCTTTTGCCGATGGCAACGGAAAGAAATTCATCCGGCACGATGACTTCCATGGCCTGGTTTTCTTCGTCGATGATCACCCGGGAGATCTCCGCCGGGGCCAGGGCGTTGCAGACGAATTTGGCCGGATCCACATGCCACGGAATGATGTCGATCTTTTCTCCCCGAAGCTCCTGGACGACGTTTTGCACCCGGCTTCCTTTCATGCCAACGCAGGCGCCGACCGGGTCGATGTCCAGATCATTGGAGGAGACGGCGATTTTCGCCCGGCTGCCGGGTTCTCGGGCGGCGGTGACGATGTTGACGATGCCCTCGCTGATTTCCGGAACCTCGGTTCGAAACAGGTGAATCAAAAATTCCGGATGGGTCCGGGACAGAATAATCTGGGGCCCCCGCGACTCGTGAAGCACATCCACGATGTATGCTCTGATCCGATCCCCGCGGCGGTAGGACTCGCGGGGAACCTGCTCCCGGGTCGGAAGCACGCCTTCGGTCTGCCCCAGGTTGACGATGAGGTTTCCCTTCTCGATGCGCTGGACGATGCCGTTGATGACCTCGCCCTTCCGGTCGATGAAATTGGTAAACACCGCATCGCGCTCGGCGTCTTTCATTTTCTGGATGATCACCTGCTTGGCGGACTGGGCAGCGATCCGCCCGAAGGTGGTGGTATCCATTTTGACCCCGAGACTGTCTCCGACCTCGCATTCCGAATCGAGCTTCCGGCCCTCTTCGATGCCGATCTCCAGATCTGGTTCAGTGATCTCTTCGACCACTTCCTTGAACTGGAAGACTTCAAGTTCGCCGTTTTCCTCGTTGTACTGGACTTCGATGTCGACTTTGCTTCCGAAGCGCTTGCGCGCAGCGGACCGCAACGCCTCTTCCAGGGCCTGAATCAGAATTCCCCGGTCGATTCCCTTGTCCCTGCTGACCTGTTCGACCACACGTTTTATGTCTGCGATAAACATCCCTATTCTCCGTCTACCAGTCGAGCCCGCCGAATTTGCTTCAGGGGTATTGCAACGGCGCCCTCGACCGTCTCCAGCAGGACCTCTCCTCCGGAAACGCCCTTCAGAATGCCGGTAAAGTTTTTCTTCCCCTGCCACGAAGGTGAAACGCTGATCTTTGCCCTTCGATCCCGAAATCGATCGTAGTCGGAAGTCTTTCCCAGGGGACGCTCCGGTCCAGGGGACGAAACCTCCAGGCTGTAAGGCCCGATATCGTCAAGGCTCACGTCGAGCCAGTCGCTGACCTGGCGGCTGATCCAGGCGCAGTCATCCAGGGAGACGCCTTCCGGCCTGTCGATGTACAGCCGAAGCACCCGACCGCCGCGGTCCCGAAGATATTCGGCATGAACCAGTTCGATGCCTTCTGCGGCGCAAAGCGGTTCGGCAAACCGGTTGACCCGTTCGATCACCAGCGCTTCCTTTTCCGGCCCGGTCATCCGGCCGCCCCGACGGCGATCATCCGCCGCGGGGGGAATCTCTTTTTTCTTGCTAGCCGACAAAGCCGCCCCTTTAAAAAAACAAAAACGGGCACTCGCCCGTTTCGGTTAATCCAAGATGGTCGGTCTACTTGTTGTTGGATCGGAGAACGCTATCCGTTCATGGTGTCACCATCCGTTCATCAACCTAGCCCGTAAATCCAACCATCTCAGACAAACCCAAAACCGAAAACGGCGTAAAATTCTGTGGAGCGGGCAACGAGATTCGAACTCGCGACACCAAGCTTGGGAAGCTTGTACTCTACCAACTGAGCTATGCCCGC
>CBFCZJ010000234.1:0-6289 GCA_965602445.1 uncultured Desulfobacterales bacterium
GCACGGCGTCCCTGCCGTGCCGATGTGAACGGCACAGAGGCCGTTCACTACATAGCCGGAGACTCCGACGAAAGTTTCACCCTTGATCAACCTGGTCGGCGCGGCCGGCCAGAGGCGGCGCTCGTATGAAACTTCACGCGGAGCTGTGGTTTTTCGTAGGGCGGGGCACCGTACCCGCTTCTAAGACCGAAGGCGCCATAGTTCAGCCCGATTCGGCATTTCCCGTGTTGAATAAAATCAGGCGGCGCAGCCGCCTCCTATAAAATCGCGGGGTGCTGTTTCCCGCGATTTTAGCGATTTTATTCGTGTTCCCTGAAATGGCGGATGAGCTCTTCCACAGTCTGGCCATTGGGGGCCTTGGCGATGGGATTGATCTCCAAAAGCGCCTCCCAGGCCTGGAGGCCGGCATCCATCTTTTTCAGGTCGTGGATCAGCACGACTCCTTTATTGAACCTCGCGATTTCGTGCTCGGGATTGATCTGAACGGCCCGATCAAAGGCCTGGATGGCCTCCTCGGGCTGGCGGTTTCTTCTGTACATGACTCCCAGGTCGGTCCATACGTCGGCATTGCCGGGACGAATCGCAAGAGACTTGCGGTAGGCGGCGATCGCCTTTTCGGGGCGATCGTCGTCGAAATAGGCATGGCCCAGCCGAGTCCACGCTTCTGCATCCTGCGGATTTTGTTCGGTCAGCGTCTCGAGCTGGACAATTTGCTCCTTTCGCTGGCGCGACTCTTCCATGGCGGCAGCGGTATTGGCGTCCACCGACGGGGGACGCGTTCCGCCGGATTTGAATATCGTCAATACGATCCCGGAAAAAAAACCGGCGGCAAAGGCCAGAAAAACCGCCATGACTACGGTCTGGGTTTTGACATATCCTTTTTTTGCTTTTTTGTTGTCCACCATGGGCGGTTTCCTTATCTAAACTTTGACGACTTTTTACGAAACCATCAACCTTTACGACACGCACAAACAATAAGTGCACGGAACGGAAAGGCAAGGCATGACCTCCGACAGCACCGGACGAATCCTTGCCGGTTGCCTTTTCAATGTCCGGGCGCTATAGAGTCTGCTCCCTTATGAAGACATCTCTTTTTGCCATACAAGGCGACCCTAAAAAGGCCCTGCTGCTGCAGATTGCCGCCGCCACGGTCTGCAGGACCCTCCTCAACACCGCGCGCCGCTTTGCATATCCTTTTGCGCCCGCGCTCAGCCGGGGCATGGACGTTCCCCTGACGGCGGTGACCACCATTATTGCCGCAAATCAGGCCACCGGGCTGATCGGAATTTTTTTCGGACCCATGGGGGACCGTTTCGGATACCGTCGGATGATGCTGGCCGGCCTCGGGCTCATGGCCGTGGGCATGACCGCCGCCGGCGCGGCCCCTCTTTATGGCATCGTTCTGATTGGCCTGCTGATGGCGGGTCTTGGAAAAAGCGCCTTCGATCCGGCGATTCAGGCCTATGTCAGCGAACAGGTGCCATTTTACCGAAGAGGGCTTGCCATCGGCACCATGGAGTTTGCCTGGGCCGGCAGCACTCTGCTCGGAATTCCGCTGCTGGCCGTTCTCATCGACACGGCCGGCTGGCGCTCCCCCTTCTTTTTCCTGGGAATTTCGGCTTTTTTGGGGTTGTCCAGCATCGCACTACTGATTCCAAAAACGGTCGACCACAGAAAATCGCCCGGTTTGCATTCCTCGCTTTGGGCCTCATTCGGCCTGCTGCTGACAAAAAGACCCGCATTGGGCGTCATGCTGGCATCGCTTCTGGCCAACGCTGCCAATGACGCGATTTTTGTCGTCTACGGCGCATGGCTGGAGGAGGGATTCGGGATGGGGATCCTGGGGCTCGGGGCGGCCACCGGCGTGATCGGGGCTGCCGAACTGGGCGGGGAAGTCTTCAGCGCCGCTTTCGGCGACCGGATCGGCCTGAAGCGGGCCGTCATTTTCGGCATGGGGCTGGCGGTGGCGGCCTATGCACTGCTGCCGTTCACCGCAGGCTCTATGCCCTTGGCACTATCCGGTCTCTTTTTTCTTTTTCTGGTCTACGAGTTTGCCATCGTGGGGAGCATTTCCCTGGCAACGGAGCTGCTGCCCGAACATCGGGCCACCATGATGGCCGGGTTTTTCGCCGCCGCCGGCATCGGCCGGATCATCGGCGCATTCAGCGGCGGGTTCATCTGGTCCGTTGCCCGGATCGAAGGCACGGTGCTCTTTTCCTGCCTGCTCGGCGCCCTGGGCATCGCCGCCCTGATCTGGGGGCTAAAGGGGTGGGACGAAGCATAGCGCATAGGGCAGAAAAAATTTAGAATTTAGAATTTAGAAATTAGAATTTATCCGACATCGGAAATCCGACATCTGACATCGGAATCTTTGAACCTTCGAGCCTTTTACGCCATGCCCCATGCCCTCTGCCCTATGCGCTTTTTTCCTCCATCCGCCTGCGCAGCGCCAGGTTGATTTCAAGCTTTTCCATGGACATTCGGATGGCGTCGGCCGCCAGGCGGTGCTTCTTGAGGTAGTCCTTGAAAAAGGACTTGACCTCCGTTTCCCGGATCAGGCCGCAGGTCGGGATCAGCGCCGCGACCACCCGCTCGTAGAGCAGGGGGTGAAAGCGTTCGATTGCCGGCAGGTTTTCGGTGTACCAGGGCCAGAGGTGTGCCATGGCGTCGGGATTGGACGCCATGGCCACCACCGGAATGAATTTGTTCCGGTCCGGAATGGTGTCCAGCACCGCTTGAAGGGCGGCATCGACCGCCTTTTTTTCCCGAAAACTGCCCATGGCCGTGGCGATGGTCATTCTTTCGTGCTCGCTGCCGGTGGCTGAAAGGCGCGCCATGAACCAGGAAAGGGCCCGGCTGCCCCAGGTCCAGGCACCGAGTTGGAGCACGCTCTTGAAAATGTCCGGATCGATCCGCTGGCCGGCCTCCACTTCCTTGAACCGTTCTTTTCCGAAATCCTCGACCTCTTGAAGCCCCATCACCGCCGCCGGCCAGAGGCAATGCTCCCGGAGAATCGTTCGGGAGTGAGGCTCTTCTGCGGCCGGTGCATAACCGATGTCGGCCAGCAGCCGCTGCAGAAACGGGCAAGCCGTCTTTCGGATCTGCTCTTTACAGGATGCCGGTGCGACGATGAACAGGCGGTGAAGGCTTTGAATCACCTGGGCCGCGGGCAGCAGCCGATCCTCGTCTTTGTAGTATTCAAGAAACCGGAGGTATCGGTCCAGATCGATTCGCCCTGCCCGGAGCAGGGCCTCCAAATCGCTGGCCAGGCCCCATCGATCCGTCGCAGAGAGGCGTTTGTCCCGTATGTGGATCCCCAGTCGGACCAGGTTTTCCTCATCGCGGTATTGCACCCGGTAAAAACCGCTCTGTCCCTCGTTGATCTTGTATGCTTGAACGCCTTCGTCGATGGGAACCGATAGATCGGCACCCTCCATGACGACCTGAACCGTCGTTTCTGCTTCCCCGGGACCGAACAGGCGGATATTCACCGGCAAGAGCCAGGTGGCATCCGGCGCCCCGTCCAGGTAGGAAAACCGCCCTTGGTGCAATCGAAGGGTGTTTCCCCTCCGGTGAACTTCGACAAGAGGATGGCCGGGCTGTCCGATCCAATCCTTCATCATGCGGGTGATGGGCTGATCGCCCGCCGCCTCCAGGGCCTCCCAGAGGTCCCGGCTGGCGGTGCTGCCGTAGGCATGGGAGTTCAGGTATCGGTTCAGCCCTTTTTGGAAGGCGTCCGGGCCGATGAAGCCCAGGATCTGGCGCAGAACGCTGCCGCCTTTGCTGTAGATGATCGGCGCCGTGCTCGAATTGATGACCACGTGTTCCCCGCCGGGGATCTCGATGGCAAAGGTCTCCTTTTGTCCGTCGCGCTCCAGCGCCTCGGCGGTCTGCCCGCCGATGAACCGGTCCCAAATCTTCCACCCGGGGTGCAGTTCGTCCACCACGGCATAGGCAAAGAAGGTGGCAAAGCTTTCGTTCAGCCACAGATACCGCCAGTCTTCCGGGGTCACCAGGTTTCCGAACCACTGATGGACGATTTCGTGGGCCGTGACTTCACAGATCCTTTCGAGGCCGGATTTGCTGGTGCTGTCCGGATAGCGCAGCAGCAGGTTTTCCCGGAAGGTGATCGCGCCCCAGTTCTCCATGGCTCCGAAAGCGAAATCCGGCACCGCGATCAGGTCGAGCTTCGAAAGCGGGTAGGGGATGCCAAAGTACGATTCGCAGTATCGAAGCGCGTTTTTGGCGAATTCAAGTCCGAACTTGGCAAATGCGCTCATTCCCGGGACCGTAACGGCCTTCACCCGGGGGTCTTGCTGGTCCTGGATCGTTTCGAAGCGTCCCACGCCGATAAAAAGCAGATAGGTCGACATCCGGGGGGTCGTCTCGAAGCAGACGCGCTTGCGGCCGTCGGAAAGGGGCTCGATGCTCCGGATCGCGCCGTTTGAAAGGGCCTCCAGCCCCTCGTCGATCTTCAACTCGACATCGAAGGTCGCCTTTTGCGCCGGATGATCCAGACAGGGAAACACGCGGCGGGCGTCGCTTTCCTGAAACTGGCTGACCGCGATCCAGCGGATTCCCTTTTCTGTGCGGTAGCTGGATCGATACAGGCCGGCCATCCGGTCGTTGACGACGCCTTCATAGACGATGCGCAGCTCGATCTCCTCGCCGGCGCATTCGGCAAGAAACACCCGCAGGGTTTCTTTTTCCGGCTCGACCTGGAACGGGCAGGCAAGCGAACCGCCTTGCCGGATCCATTCCACCTTCCAGACGGCCAGATCACAGATATTGAAAACGATTTCACCGGTGGGAACCGATGGCTTCAGATAGACGGTGGTCTGTCCTGAAAAGCGGAATGTGGAAAGGTCCGGTTCCAGAAGAATATGGTAGTGCAGCGGGGAGATTTCAGACATCGGAAGCGCTTCCTTTCGTGTGAGGTCTTGTCCTGGCAGCGACATGGTAGCCTCAACCGCATGCCGGCGCAAGATCCAAGAGGATTTTATTTTGACTTCAAAGAAGGGTTTACCTATGATGATGAAATCGCTGGCGCGATTTAATAGGAGTTTCGCTGCGCGAAACAAGTGAGAACAACTTGAGTATAGAAAGAGATACAACAAAACGATTCGGAGGAGACATGGAGAAAAAAGAGTTGGTTGAGATGCTCAACCGCGACATGGCCGACGAACATGCCGCCATTATCCGCTATCTGGTGCACAGCTACCTGGAGGGGGAGGATTCGCCCCTGGGTGCGGGGCTTCTTTCCCGGGCGCGGGAAGAGATGTGGCACATGCACTGGCTGGGGATGATCGTCGGAAAACTGGGCGGCGAGCCGGAGATGACCCCTGCCCCGTACCCTTACGACCCCACAAACCGCGCCACGATTTACCAGTCCTATGTCGACTATGAAAAAAAGCTGGTGCCCCACTACCACGGCGAAGCGGACAAGGTGGACGACCCCCATATCAAGCGGGTGCTTCACCGGGAGGCGTGGGAGTCGGAGATGCACGCCAAGAAATTTCAAAAGGTGCTCGGCAAGCTTTCCGAAGAAGAGGCCAAGGGCCTGCCCGGCGAGGAAAACGAACTGCCGCCCGAGTTCGTGGAAAAGCTCCAGGACATGGTTCAGCAAAAGTACACCCAGATGCTTCAAAGCCTCCGGGACGCCTGGGTGTTTCAAAACGAAGAAATCCGCGGCTGGCAGGTGATGGATTTTTCCATGACCAACATGAAGCAGCTGGCCCACCTGGCCGAGGAGGTGGCGGAAAACGGAATCGAACCCCGCCTGGAATCGAACCCGCTGGTGCTGAGCACGGCCATCGGAGCGGCCCTGAAGACCATTTTGGAAAACGTGCGGCGCACCCAGAAGGGGCACCAGGCGATGAAAGATGATCCGGAAGCGCAGAAGCATTCCGGGCTGATGACCAACCTCGGCCTGAGCATCGACCAGGAGCAGTACGAAGCCGAAGAGATCGAAGACTGGCTCAAATCCGGGGACAAATAAAAGCGGAATCACCATTCAAAGATCTGACGGGGCACGATGTGACCATGGATTTTTCCAGCGCCATTCGCCGACGGAAAAAACCGATCATCGCCGCAGCGGTCGTCGTCTTGCTATACACGGTGGTCGGGTTTTTCGTCTTTCCCGCGGTGGTCCGCTCGGTCCTTCCCGAAAAGCTCTCTCTGGCGCTGAACCGCGACGTAACGCTTGGCAAGGTCAGGTTCAATCCCTACGCCCTGTCGATCACCCTGGAGAACCTGGCGCTCGAAGACAAAGACGGCGAACCGTTTGCCG
>CBFCZJ010000235.1:0-6238 GCA_965602445.1 uncultured Desulfobacterales bacterium
AAGGCGTCTCCTTTTCTCTGGCCGAACGCAGGCTTGGGATCGGCGAGCTCGCCAGTGAACAAGGGGAGATCTTCTGCCTGCGCGACCAAGACGGGAAAATCAACATAGCCGACCTGGTAACCCTGCCCGAAGCAGACAAGACCCCCTCTGATGTCGATCCGCCCGTGCCGATGCAGTTCTCCTTGGACCGGGTTCGAATCGGCGGCTACCGGATCCGGATGGAAGACCGTGTTCCGGTCGAAACGGTCCAGGCGGTCATCAGCAAGGTGCGCATCGAAGCTGACGGCCTGAGCAATAAAACAGGCGATTCGGCACAGATCGCCTTGGGGTTTCAAGGCTCCAGGGGGGGTGTCGGAGACATCCGAGGCAGCCTCGTGCTTGATCCGCTCTCCACCGACCTTTCGGTGAAGCTGCAGCGGGCAGACATCCGGGCGTTTCAGCCCTATTTCACGGATCGTGTCAAGATCATCGTCACCGGCGGGACCGCGTCGGCCGACGGTCGATTCGTTCTCGATGCGGCCGGCGGCGGGGCGCCCTCGATCCGGTACACCGGACGGGCCGAGGTCAACGGATTTTCATCGGTCGACAAGGAAAACACCCTTGAATTTCTCGACTGGGAATCGCTTTACCTGGCCGACGTAAAATTCACGACCCCGCCGCTTTCCATCTCCATCGAAGAGGTCGGGCTTTCCGGGCTTTACAACCGGTTCCTCATCGATGAAGACGGTTCGATCAACATCTCCGCCGTGTTTTCAGGCGAGGACGCCGGAGAAGATGAGCAGGGACAGGGGCAACAAACCGCCGAAGCGCCGGCAGCAGGGGACAGCACAGAAAAAAAACAGGCCCGCCAAGCGCCGACGATCAATATCCGTACCGTCACGCTGCAGGACGGGCACATCAATTTTACCGACCGATTCAATCCGTTCCAATTCGGAGGGGACCTGACCGAACTCGGAGGGAGGGTGTCGGGGCTGTCTTCTTTGCAGGACGACCGGGCCGACCTGCTGCTGAGCGGCAGCTGGGAAAAGCGGGCACCGCTGGAGATCAAAGGAAAGATCAACCCGCTGGCCGAGAACCGCTACGCCGATATCGTCCTGACGATCCGGGACATCGACCTTTCGCCGTTCAGCCCGTACAGCGGCAAATTTCTAGGCTACAAGCTTGAAAAAGGGCTGCTGACCCTGGAACTGGGCTATCTGCTCAAGGGGACCCATCTGAAGGGAGACAACCGGGCCCATTTTAAAGAGCTGACCCTCGGAGAGCGGGTCGACAGCGAACATGCGGTATCGCTTCCGGTGTCCCTGGCCATCTCCCTGCTCAAGGACCCCGACGGCACCATCAACCTGAACGTGCCTGTGGAAGGGGATCTAAACGACCCCAAGTTCAGCCTGGGCCGGACCATCCTGCGGGTCCTGGGCAACCTGATCGTCAAAATCATTACGTCGCCCTTTTCCTTCCTGGGCAACCTGGTGGGCGGGGAAGAGGAGCTCAGCTTCGTCGATTTTGCACCGGGCAGCATCGAGATTTCCCCGGCGGCAGAGGAAAAGATCGATGCCCTGACCGCCGCCCTGGTGAAGCGGCCGGCACTGAAGCTGGAGATCCAGGGCGACGCCGATCCGGAGGAAGATCCAAAGGCCCTGCGCCTGAACAAATTCGAAGACCTGATTCGATCGCAAAAGCTCAAGGAAATGGGGGCAAAAGGCGAGACGGCCGTACCCCTGGATCAGATCGAAATTTCCGAGGAGCAATACCCCTACTATGTCAAGAAAGCCTATGACGCGGCTGAGTTTACAAAGCCGCGGGACGCGGACGGGAAAGTGAAAACGCTTCCCGTCGAAGAGATGGAAAAGCTCCTGATGACCCACTTTGCCTTTTCAGAGAGCGACCTTCGAAACCTCGCCGTAAAACGGGCCGATGCGGTGAAAAGCCGGCTGCTGGAGGGCGGGCAGGTCGGATCGGATCGGCTCTTTATCGTCGAGCCGCAGATACAGACTGCGGCCGAAGGCAAGCAAGACGCCGGCGCCAGCCGGGTACGATTCACCCTCAGATAAAACGGGAGCCTCGCCAAAAATGAGAACGTGGATACTCGTCCTGGTATCGTTCGGGGCTTTCTTTGCCGCCGCCGGTATGGCCGCCGAACCGAGCCCGACGGTGCCGGCGCCGGGGTTGTCATCCGAGCCGGGCGGACCGCCGCCGGTGGCTGTTTCTGAAAACATCACCGATGCCATGATGGCCGAAGCCGCCCGGGTCGGCGAGCAGTTCCACACCGAGGCCCGTTCTCTTTTTGCCCGGACGCCCCTTGGCTGGGATTTTGACACCATCGATGCCATCTACCGCTGGTTTCTCTCCCTTCCGGGCCGGCTTCCGGAGATTCTGGCCGAAATCCACGAGCAGGGCCGCCTGCTTGGATTCGCCGGATCCGGGTTCATCCTCGCCCTGATCACCGCAGCCCTCTACAGCCTGTTTTTGCAGGCCCGGGTGCTTCGCTGGATGACCCAGCGCGTCCAGCCGGTCCAGGAATGGATCCCCGAAGAGTTTTTCCCCTACTTTCTGGCCCTGCTCAGGGTGGCGGTGTCGTCATTGGTACCTCTTTTACTGCTGGCGGCATTTTCCCTGATTTACGCATTTGTTCCCTACCGCGCGCCATGGTTTCTCTTCATCCAGAAGATTTTGATCCTGTGGGCCATCGGTGCGGTGATCATCAACCTGCTGCGGGAGCTGCTGTTCCACGACCTGTTTCCTGTGGCCCCTACCCATGGAAAGACGCTGTTTCAGATCTGCCGGGTGGTGCTGATCTACATCCTGACCGCGCTGGCGGTGGTCCAGGGGGCGGAGGCCTTTGGCGTGCGGCCCGACGTGCAGGCATTTATCCGGTTTATCATCTCTTTGACCATCGTGTGCGCCCTGATCCCGCTGCTGCTGAAAAAGCGGGCCCTGCTCTCTTTGCTGCCGGATCTTCCCTACCGCTATTATCAACGGTTTGTCCGGATACTGGACCGGTACTACTTTCCGGTCGTCTTTTTCACCTTTCTGACCGGACTGCTCTGGTGCTTCGGTTACCGGGAGTTTTCAAAGACGCTCTGGATCAAGACCTGGGCCGTTGCCGGGGCCTTCGTTTTGGTCATGCTCTGCTACCACATCCTCAACGGCTGGCTGAAAAAGTGGATCGAACGGCACGAAACCGAAGAAGAGGAGGCCGTCTTTCTTTTCGGTTCGCTCCGGTCCCTGCTGATGTACGCCACGGTGCTGGCCACTTTCCTGGTGACTTTCCATCTGCTCGGGTTTTTGGAACCGATCCGGCGGATGCTCTCATTTCCGTTTTTCCACGCCGGCGAGACCGCGATATCGACCTGGATCCTGCTCAAGGCGCTGGTGATCCTCGTTGCGTTTCTGTATCTGACGCGTCTGCTTCAGGCCTACCTAAACTACAAGATCTATCCGGCCATCGGCGTGGAGCCGGGTCTGGCCTACGTGCTCAACACCTTTCTGCGCTACGTCGGCCTTGCCGTCGGCGTTCTTTTCTCCCTGGGCGTGGTCGGGATCGATCTTCGGATTTTTATGGTGTTTGCCGGCGCTGCAGGCATCGGCATCGGCCTCGGCCTTCAGAGTATGGCCTCGAACGTGATCAGCGGATTTTCCCTGGTCTTCGGCAGAAAGCTTCGAAAGGAAGACTGGATCCAGGTGGGGGATACCCGGGGGGTGGTGACCGATATTTTCTTGCGGGCGACCAAGGTCCGCACCCGGGACAACGTGGAATACCTGATTCCCAACGCGGACTTCATCAACAAGACGTTCGTCAACTTCACCCTGTCCTCGCCGATGATCCGGATCCACATTCCGGTGCGGGTCTCCTATCGTTCGGACGCCGATAAGGTGCGCCGCATCCTGGTCGAGACGGCCGGAAGGCACGAGGAGGTGCTGGAGTACCGTGAGCCTGAAGTCAGCTTCGCCTCCTGCGGCGAAAGCGGGATCGATTTTGACCTCCTGGTCTGGATCGATATCCGCAGGATCGCAGAATGGCGCATCCGAAGCCGCCTGTATTTCGACATTTTCGAGGCCTTCCGCCGGGCCGGAATCGAAATCCCCGTTCCCCAGCGGGATGTCTACATCCGCTCCGGTGCCCCGGAGCCGTCGCTTCAAGGATCGTAGTCGATGGAGGGCTCTCCGATCCGGAGCAGACCACCGTTCAATCCCCTGTTTGCGCTGACAGCCGGCATCCTGGCGATTTCCACCGGAGCTATCTTTGCCCGGCTGGCCGATGCGCCGGCGTTGGTGATTGCCGCCTACCGGGTCGGGCTGGCCACCTTGCTGCTGGCGCCGGTGGCCCTGATCGGTTGCCGGAGCGAGCTTCGGCGGCTTTCCTTGAAAGATCTTCGACTTGCGCTGCTCTCCGGGGCATTTCTGGCGGGCCATTTCGCCGCCTGGATCTCGTCGCTCGACTATACATCCGTGGCCAACAGCGTCGTGCTGGTCAACACCAACCCGCTGTGGGTCGGCCTGCTCACCCCCCTGGTGGCCAAAGAGCCGGTGCGAAGAAAGACCGTGGTCGGGATCGGGCTCAGCGTGGCCGGCGGCGTGCTCATCGGCGCGGGCGACTTTGCCGCCGGCGGAACGGCGCTGCTGGGAGACGGGCTTGCCCTGGTGGGAAGTCTGTGCGCTGCGGCCTACATCCTGCTGGGCAGAACCCTGCGCCAGAAACTCTCGCTGACGGCCTACATTCTTTTGTGCTACGGCAGTGCGGCCGCCGTTCTCTGGACCGTGGTGTTCGCCGCGGGACTTCCGGTGGCGGGATTTTCGCCGGGCACCTGGGCGGCATTCTGGGCCATGGCTGTGGTGGCCCAGCTGATCGGCCACACCAGCTTCAATTGGGCCCTTCGCTGGTTCAGCGCCGGGATGATCGCCGTCAGTCTGCTGGGAGAGCCCATTGGCGCCACCATTTTAGCCTACCTGCTCTTCGATGAGGGACTGACCCTGCCCAAAGCGCTGGGCGGGCTGTTGATCCTGGCCGCCATCTGGATCGCCTCGACGGCGGAAAGGCCGGAGCCGATAAAGCGTTGACAGGTTCAGGGGTTCAAGGTTCCAAGGTCCAGAGGTTCAAGGTTCCAAGGTTCAGGGGTTCGGAGGTTGGAAAATTCAGTGGTTTCAAGGTTCAGAGGTTTCAATCTGAAAGTTTGATGAAATCGTAAAAAGTCCCCGAAACCTTCGTCGGGTTTTATGCGGTTTTCATAAGTAATAGAAAACACTGGATTCCCGCTTTCGCGGGAATGACGGAAGAAGGAATATTCGGCCTTTTTACGAGACCATCAAGTTTGAACCCAGAACCCCTGAACCCAGAACCCTGCTTCGATTTTATTTTGACAAGGCGAGCCGCTTTCTTTATCCAGAATAATACCGCTGCCGCGGTTTTATACGGATCTATCAGAAACAAGCGAAAAGAGGGAGGAACCTGAATGGCTTACGAGAATCTGATTTTCGAGGAAAAAGACGGCATCGCCACCTTGACGTTTAATCGCCCCAAGGCGCTCAATGCCTTGAACAATGCGCTGCTCGGCGAAATGGCGCAGCTGCTGGACGAAGTCAGGCAAAACGAGCAGATTCGGGTCCTGGTGCTCACCGGCGCCGGGGAAAAGGCCTTTGTGGCCGGAGCCGACATCACCGAGCTGGCCACCTTCACCCCCCTTCAGGGCAAGCTGTTCGCCGCCAGGGGGCAGGAGGCCATCAACCGGCTGCAGGGGCTGGCGATCCCCGTGATTGCCGCCGTCAACGGATTCGCTCTGGGCGGCGGAAGCGAAATTGCGCTTGCCGCCGACTTCATCTACGCTTCGGAAAATGCCCGGTTCGGACTGCCGGAGATCACCCTCGGGCTGATCCCCGGCTTTGGCGGGACCCAACGGCTGCCTCGGCAGATCGGTGCGTCCCGTGCCAAGGAAATGATCTTCACCGGAAAAATGGTCACGGCGGCAGAGGCCCAGGAAATGGGGCTGGTCAATCGCGTCTGCTCTGCCGAAACCCTTCTTTCAGAAACCATGGAAACCGCCGGTGCCATTGCCGCCAAAGGACGCGTGGCTCTTCGCGCGGCCAAGGAGTCGATCAACAACGGTCTGGACGTCGATTTGGCCACCGGGATCCGGTTCGAACTCGACGCTTTCGCCCTGTGCATGGCAAGCCCCGATGCCCGCGAAGGCACGAAGGCCTTCCTGGAAAAACGAAAGGCGAAATTCAGCGGCGGGCTCGCCGA
>CBFCZJ010000236.1:0-6214 GCA_965602445.1 uncultured Desulfobacterales bacterium
GCCTTACGGCGGCTACCTGAAAGACGAAGAGGAGCGCCTGAAAGAAACCGCCAGCCTGCGCTTCGATCAGTGGCGGGAAACCATCGAAGAACAGGGCATCCAAACCCGGATTCGGATCGAAACCGGTATGCGCAACGCAAAAATCCTTCAAATCGCCGAGGAGGAAAACGTCGACCTGATCGTCACCGGACGCAAGAAGCGCACGATATTTGAAAAGGTCTATGTCGCCGAGCACATTCTCGACTTGCTGCGCCGAAGCCAGACGCCGATATTGATGGAAAAGTACATGGTTCAATTCGAATGGAACAACGAGGTGTTGACCCGGGTCAACGACCATATCTTCAGGCGGCCCCTGCTGGCGACCGATTGGTCGACCCCTTCTGAAAATGCGCTGGAATTCCTGAGTGGATTCAAAGGGCTGGCCGAAAAAATCATCGTGGTTCACGTGATCGGCGCCAAACTCTCCAAAGGCCTGACCAAGGCCGCCCTGAAGAAACTGGAGACCGAAAGCAAGAAAAGACTGGACGCGTACTGCCGCCGATTAAACGAAATCGGACTGGAGGCGACGTCTGATCTGTCCATCGGCAAGACGGCGGCCGAAGTCATCCGCCTGTCCCGGGAACGTCGGGCCACCATGATCGCCATGGGCAGAACCGGCAAGGACTGGTTCAAGGAATACTGGCTCGGCGGGGTGTCCCACCGGGTGGCGGAACATTCCGAACTTCCGGTGCTGCTGGTGCCGTAACTTGGCAAAGGTTCGTCGCCCTGCCTGAGTGATCAATGCTGATCCTTCAAACGAATGCCATGACATCTCAAGATCACAAAAGCACGGTTTCCATCGTCAAGGTTATCGCTGATGTTAGCGGGGAATCTCACTTCATTGAAAGCAGTGCAGCCTTTGCCACCGTGGATTTTGCTCCCCCCGCGCCTCCTCTCGACATTTGTGAGACGAGGTCGGCCGAGTCGTTTTTCATGATTCGAATTCCTGTCGGCTGGTTCGGGGACTGGCACCCAGCGCCGGCCCGTCAGGCCATGTGCTTTATATCCGGAGAGTTTTCCGTGGAAGTAAGCGACGGGGAGATACGGCGGTTCGGCCCGGGGGCCCTGCTTTTTCTTGAGGACCTATCCGGGAAAGGCCACCGTACCCGCCTGTTGAATCGAACTCCGGCCCTGATTGCCGTAACTCGGCTTTCGGATGGAAAATGATGTCGGCGCTATCAATATTATGCTGAGTTGATGAATCATCTATTCAGTGAATCCCCAATAGACGCATTTTTCGGTACAGAAGTGTGCGATGAATTCCAAGGGCCTCTGCGGCTTTGGTTTTGTTCCCTTCGGCTTTTTTCAGGGCGTCTTCAATGGCAAATCTTTCTGCGCTTTTGAGGTACTTGGCCAGGGTGGTCTTCTTGCGCCGCTCTGGAATCGGAGCGGTCTGAAGCAGGTAGTCCGGAAGGTGGCGTTCCTCGATCGCCTCCAGATCGTGGGTGTAAAGAATCCGCTGAAGCACATGAAGCAGTTCTCTACCATTTCCGGGCCAGTCGTAGGCGAGAAGCCGCCGTTCGGCCCCCTCTCGAATCCGGATTCCTTTCCCCGCCGGCCCCCGGATCGTCTGCTGGATCAAATAGTAGGCCAAGGGCAGGATGTCTTCCCGCCGCTTACGCAGCGGAGGGATTTCAATCGGAAGGCCGCTGATCCGGTAGTATAGATCCCGCCGAAACTGCCCGCTTTTCATGAGACGGTCCAGGTTTTGGTTGGTGGCTGCAATCACACGAAAATCCGAGGTCTGGAGGGCAGTCCCTCCGATCCTGTCGAACTCTTTGAGCTCCAGAACGCGAAGCAGCTTCGGTTGAATTTCCAACGGCATGTCTCCGATTTCATCCAGAAACATGCTCCCCATGTTCGCGACTTCAAACTTGCCGGGCTTGCCTTTGGGATCGGCCCCGGTAAAAGACCCTTTCTCGTACCCGAAGAGCTCGGCCTCGAGAAGATCCCGGGGCATTGCCGCACAGTTGACCCTGACAAAAGGATAGGGGCTGCGGGGACTGGCGTGGTGAATGGCCTGGGCGAAGAGCTCTTTGCCGGTTCCGGATTCGCCGGTGATCAAGACGGGAAGATCGTTTGATGCCGCATGCCGCGCTTCGCTGCGCACCTGCCGGATGCTTTCGCTGTCTCCGATGATGTGCTCGAACCGGTAGCGGGTTGCATGAAGCGCGGCCAGTTCCTTTTGAAAGCGCTTCAGCTTGCTCTCCAGAAAGGCCACTTTCTCGGCCAGGTTCATTGCGGTGGTGGCCGAATCGAACAGGACCAGGCCCAGCACCGCTTCGACCCTTCCGTTTTTCTTGATGGGAACCCGGTGAACCAGGAAGCCGGTATCCTTGAATTTATGGGGATAGTTGATCTCGGCAATGCCGGTTTTGGCCACGACGTGAAGGCGGCTGTTGGCGATGACTTCAGTGGCGTGCTTTCCGATGGAATCCTCGATATCGATGTTCAGGAACCGAGCATAGGTTTCGTTGATATAGATGAGAAGACCATCAGCATCCGAGACAATGATGCCGATCTGCATGTTGTCCAGGAGGGCCTTGAAAAAGCCGTCGCCTCGTTTTTTGGGGCGTGTCGCTTTTTGGTTCACGGCGTTTCCGGGTGCGCGGCCGTTTCCACGGCGTGCTGTGGTATTTGGTTGATAGGTTGATTCGTCAAATGGTCGAATCGGAAAATTGATATTGGCTGTTCCTCATCGGCCATTGAATGAGACCGGGTGTCGGACATCAAAGCGCACCGGCTTGTTGACCCATCAACCATTCAACCCTTTTACGAGACCCGCCGCATCGTCGTCACACAATTGGTGGCAGCTGACCCGCCGACGTTGAATACCACACCGATCTCGGGCTTTTTGTTTTCCGGCGCCACGCCGATCGGCTCTCCCACGAGCTGCTTGTAAACCAGTGCGTGCATAGAGCAGCCGGTGGCGCCTACCGGGTGGCCCTTCGATTTGAGTCCGCCTGACAGGTTGACCGGGCATTTGTCGGCAGCGGTGAACCGGCCTTCGAGATAGTCCCATCCGGCCCGGCCGTCTTTAGACAGTCCCAGCGCTTCGGTGGTCAGCAACTGGTTGATCGAAAAACAGTCATGCACCTCGGCGAGATCGACATCGTCGATCGTGATTCCGGCCTCTTCAAATGACCGCTTGACCGCGACCTTGCCGGCGATCAGTTCGTGCATGTTTGGCCTCACGCTTTCGGGGAGCCGTTCGGTGGCCATGCCGATGCCGGCCAGTTCCACAGCGCGGGAGCTGATGTTTCGGGCCTCGTCTGACGGGGCCAGAACCACGGCCGCAGCTCCGTCGGAGATCAGGGAGCAGTCGTGGAGCCGAAGCGGTGGTGCTATTTGCGGGTTTCCGCCCTTACCCTCCTCGGGAAGATTCAGAATCGCTTCGGCGGTGAACAGCTTCATCCGATCCGGCGGGCTTCCCTTGCTGAAATGGGCCAGGGGATTTTCCATCCCGTTGCGGTAGGACAGGGCGGAAACGGCGGCAAACATTTTTCTCAGGTCCGCCGGGCTGAATCGATAATGCGCCATGTAGCCTTTGGCGTATTCGGCAAAAAGGCCCGGGAAGGTCACGCCCCGGGCCCCTTCTTCGGGCCAGAAGGAAGAACATGCCAAGGCGTGCGTCACTTCGGGAGTGGACAGCAGGCTCATCTTTTCGACACCCATGACCAGCACCCGCTTGAAACGGCCCGATTCTATGCCGTACACGGCGTTGTACAAAGCCACCGAAGAAGAGGCGCAGGCCCCCTCGGTTCGGGTGGTGGGAACGAAGCGCAGGGATTCCGGAGCGACCTCCAGGCCCAACGGTCCCACGTGCTCCTGGTTGATGAATTTCGACGGTGAGCACGAGCCGATCCAAATGCCGTCGATCTCTTCGGCGGAGAGACCCGCATCCTCCAGTGCGCCCTTGCCGGCTTCTATGATGAGGTCATAAAATGACTTGGTGTCGCGGACCTCGCCGGTCTCCCGGTTCTTTTCCACAAACGCGCCAAACTTCGTGTTGTAGGCGCCGATAATGCTGACTTTGCTCATGGTGGCTCCTTAAATGAAGGCGTTTAGATGTTGCCTTGCTTGTTGGATTTTTTCCCAAAAGAGAATGTCAAATGTATAGATATAAAGTTTCAGAGATTCAAGGGGGGCTTTTCACTCTGGCTGGCAACCGGCGCTGCTCCTTTTCACACAGACGCGGAGCGGGTTTACCCTTTTGACCCGAGCCGCAGCCCCCCGTGGATGTAGTATACATCGCCGGCGAGGGCCTCGTTTCGGTACAGCTCGCCCACCAGGGAGGCCACCTCCTGCGGATCGATGAGCCTGCCGATGGGAACCTTCCCGAGGATTTTCTCCAGCGCCTTCTGGTCCATTCCTTCCAGAATGGCGGTGGCCACATAGCCCGGTGCGACGGCGACGCACCGGATACGGTCGGCAATGCCCCGACGGAAAAACTCCGCCGTGATCACCTTGGGCATGATCGAAATCCCGGCCTTGGTGGCGGAATAGTTGATCTGGCCGGCGGTTCCCAAAGAACCGGTGGAAGATATCAGACAGATCAACCCACGACAGCCGCCGTTGATCATCTGCTCGGCGCATTCCCGAACAGTGAGAAACACGCCGGTCAGGTTCACGTCGACCACGGTGGTGAACTGCTGCAAAGACATTTTCCCCTTCACCTTTCCGGTGCTGCGGTCCGGCGCTAAAAAAAGCCCGTCTTTGATGATGCCGGCAAATGGGGCCACCAGATGAATTCCCCCGAACGCCTCCAAGGCCGCCTTTGCCAACCGTTGGTTGTCCTCCTCTTTTGTTATGTCGCAGGCGACCGCGACCGCATCACCACCGAGTTCTTCAGCCGCTTTTTCCAGTGCGGCACCCGGCAGGTCCCCGATGACGACTTTGCCGCCCGAAGCCGCCCAATACTTGGCTGTGACCAGACCGATGCCGCTGGCCCCGCCGGTGATCGCGGCCACCGCATCTCTAATTTCAAGCATGGTTTGCCTCCTCCGGTTGGTGTTTCAATTCGGGAGTTTCGAAGGTGCCCAATGATTTAAGCAAAAGATGTGCCGCGGGAAGGAAACAAACACAGGCATCTTTTTTGCAGCTCAAGCAGACGAAACAATTCATGGCAGAAGCCCATCATTCGTCTTTCGAGCCCAAGGAGGGTCTCATGGCCGTTTCCTACAGGAAGGTTCTGTTTGCCACCGATCTCTCGGCAAGATCCCGCAATGCCTTTCCCCATGCGGCCGACATCGCTGCCCGCCACGGGGCCGGCATGGTGTTCGTACACGTGCTGGAAGGCATGACAGACAGGTTTCAACGGCGGGTCGAAAGCTATCTGGGGGCTGGTGTGCTGGAGCAGCTCCGTCGGAGCAAGGAAGACGACGTTCGCCAGATCCTGATCGGCAAAAGAAGCGAGCGCAAAATCATGGCAGAGACGCTGTTCCGGTTCATCCAAAAAATGCGTCAGGAGAGCGCGTTCCAGGCCGACCAAGAGGATCAAATCGTGGTTCGCACCGGAGCCAATGTGGCTGTCGAAATTCTGGAAA
The DNA here is from genome assembly GCA_965602445.1 of uncultured Desulfobacterales bacterium. Classification (GTDB taxonomy): domain Bacteria; phylum Desulfobacterota; class Desulfobacteria; order Desulfobacterales; family CAFBRK01; genus JAIPEL01. Next base: position 5,586 of record CBFCZJ010000236.1, read on the forward strand.
CGGCCCGGGACAGTGGGTGCGACCTGCTGGTGATGGCCAGGGGAGGAGGGAAGGGGCCGGGAACCACGGTCAAGACGGTGTTGGCTGAGACTCTGGCACCGGTTTTGGTTGTCAGCGGGAAGATGTAACTCTAGATCCGAACCGTAGTATTTCTGATACAAAATCACCCACAGTCTCCAGTTATTTCAATCAAAGGAGGGAGGAATGAATCTCGGATCCATATTCAGACGTCATGCCCGGTACCGACCGGATCAGACGGCTGTGGTCTTCGGAGACCGGCGCCTGACCCACCGGGAGTTCAATGCCGAGATCAACCGCACGGCCAATGCCATGAGGGCCTTGGGCATCGGTAAGGGGGCGAAGGTGGCCACGGTACTGCCTAACTGCCTGGAACTGCTGGAGGTGTATTGGGCGGTGGCCAAGATAGGGGCAGTCGTCGTTCCGATGAGCACCCTGTTGATGGAAGGTGCGCTCCGGTCGCTGCTCAAGCTGAGCGCGCCGTGACACCGCCAAAGCCCTCCGGCAAACCCCGACAGCGCCGCGCGCGACCCGCGCGCCGGCTGGCGCAAAAAGTCCTGCTGCGCGTCTTGCGCGAGGGTGTCGTCTATCCACTGGGCGCCGAGGAGAGC